>SHVB01000015.1 GCA_009694375.1 Acidimicrobiia bacterium | reverse complement strand
ATCAAAGGCCATCGCCGTCACATTCCCATTCGCCGCCGCCAACACCCGCGTAATCGCAGCCGTCAACGTCGTCTTCCCATGGTCAATGTGACCCATCGTCCCCACATTCAAATGGGGCTTATTCCGCTCGAACTTCTCCTTGGCCATGACCTGCTGCTCTCTCTCTGACGGATACTTGCTGGGCGATTCGCTTGTAGTGGCGGCGCCCGGGTTCGAACCGGGGACAACTCGATTATGAGCCGAGTGCTCTAACCAACTGAGCTACGCCGCCTCGGATACGTGTACCGAGCCCTCTGTGGGGATTGAACCCACGACCCCTTCCTTACCATGGAAGTGCTCTACCACTGAGCTAAGAGGGCGTGCGTCGCCTACCCGAGGGCGGGGCGATGTAGAAGCATAGGGGTGGGAACGATTCGGTGGCGAACCCATTCCCAGCCTTCGGGCTCCCTCGAGGCCGAAGCCAGGCCCCGAGGGGCAAAAAACGGACCCACCTCCCAATCTTTCCCTCTAGCCCGCTGGTGAAAGAGCCGATCAATGGGATATGCGTATCCAACGGCTAGTCATTGAAGACAACGACGACGTCTTCACCTTTGCGGTCCACCCCCGGCTCACCATGGTTACCGGTATGGGAGACGCAGAACGGGAAAGCCTCACCACCGAACTGATTGGCGCTCTTGGCAGCCACCACCCCGGGGTGCACCTCGAGGTCGAGGAGCGAGGGGGCCGTCGCCTCGCCGTATTCAGCCCTCCCCTCGGGCGTCATCGCATCATCGATGTGGGCTCGGCCACCGACGTCTCCGCCGAGTTTGCCAACACCGCTGGCGACCCCACCCTCCTCCAACCCCTCGGCCTTGATCTCCATCAGGCCCGAAGCGCGATGTGCTTCGGCGCCGCCGACCTGGTCATCCCCGACGATCCCCATCCATCCATCGATGTGTTAGCGGCCCTCGATCAGCACGAACTCTGGACCGCCGCTCAGGCGCTACAACAAGCCTCCGACGACCTCGCCAACCAAGCCCCCGCCCCCCAATCCCCCGCCGCCGACCCGGTGATCCTCGAGGAGGTCATGGCTCGCCATGACGTGCTCGAGACGACCCTCAACTCCTTCGAAACTAGCCGTCGTCGCACATTCATTATCGGCGGTTTCGCCACCTGTGCGATCGTGCCCGGCACTATCTACGGCGGCCATACCGGCCTCCTTTTCGCCGCTATCGCGGTGACGAGCGTGCTCATCTCGCTCATCGCGCGCGCCAGGGTGGCCCGAGCGAATGGGGCGGCGAACCGTTCACTGGCCAAGGCGGGGGCCCGCAGCCACTTCGGATTTCAGCTTGAGCGGCTCAATGACCTCCTGGGGGAACACGCCACCCGGTCGCTACTGATGGATCGGGCCGACGCCCGCCGGCACGCCCTGGCGGAATGGGTCCGCTTGGCCCAGGACATCCCGGTCGATTGGGCCTTCGATCATCGCCAGGAGGTCGCGGCGGCCGCCCAAGTCTACCGAGACGTTGCCCCGCTCGATTTCCTGAGCGCCGATCCAACCGACCCGGCGGCCGCCGAAACCGCCTCGCTCGCTCGGGTCCTCATTTCCCGCCTCGCTCAACTTCGCTCGATCGGCCAGGAGGGTCTTCCCCTGCTGCTCGATGACCCCTTCCGCAAGCTCGCCGCCGGGCCGAAATTATCTCTCCTTGAGTTGGTGGGGCGGTTGTCGGGAGATCCACAGATCATCTTCCTCACCAACGATGAGGACGTGGCGTCGTGGGCGCGCATGGAGGCATTGACCGGGGAGATGGCCATCGTCGAAACGGACGTGCTCCAAAACGCCGACGGGTTGAGTCAGCCCTGACTCCCCCTTCGGTGGCGCGCCAGGTGACCGCCGGCCGATAGGTTGCGCCCATGGAGGTGCGCCTGGCCACACTCGAAGATGCCGAGTTCATCAGGCAGATCTACAACCTTGAGGTGACCACCTCCACCGCCACCTTCGATCTGGTGGCCCGGGAGATCGAAGAACAACGAGGTTGGCTGGCGGAGCGATCGGGGGCCTACGCCGCCATCGTGGCCGTACGAGAGGGAAGTGTCGTCGGCTTTGCGTCGCTCTCCCCCTGGCGGGATCGGGCCGCCTACTCCACCACCGTGGAGGACTCGGTGTACGTGCACCGCGACCATCACGGCGTGGGCATCGGGCGGCTCTTACTCAACGAACTGGTCGCCATAGCCACCCGCCACGGCTTCCATGCCTGCATGGCCCGGATCGTGGGCGGACACGAAGCGTCGATCGGACTCCACCAAGCGTGCGGCTTCGACATCGTGGGCACCGAGCGCGAGGTTGGACGCAAGTTCGGCAAATGGCTCGACGTTGTCCTCATGGAGTGCCTACTGACGTGACGGACTCCTTCCCGCGTCAGTTCGCCCGTACCCAGCGATTCACCCTCGGGGCACCGCGCAACATCACCGTGGCGCCCGACGGCAGCCGAGTGGCCTTCCTCCGATCCTCCGGGCCCGAGGACCCCGTCACCTCCCTTTGGGTTCTCGACGTCGCCTCCGGCACGGAACGGGTGGTGGCCGGGCCGGAGCGACTGCTGGCCGGTGGATCCTCCGGACTTCCGCCCGAGGAAGCCCTTCGCCGAGAACGTGCTCGGGAACAGGCGGCGGGGATCACCGGGTACGCCACCGACGCGACGCACTGTGTGGCCACCGCCGCCTTGGCGGGCCAACTCGTGGTGGCCAACCTCGTGACGGGCGGGGCGTCGGTACTCGAGGTCCCCGGTACCGTGATCGATCCCCGACCCGACCCCACCGGCACCACGGTGGCCTGGGTCGACGGCCGGTCCTTATGGGTGGCTGATCTGGGCGATCCGTCCACGGCTCGTCGCCTGGCGGGTGAAGCCGATCCGGAGGTGCGTTGGGGGGTGGCGGAGTTTGTAGCCGCCGAGGAGATGGAACGCTTTCGTGGCTACTGGTGGGCGCCAGACGGGTCGGCACTGCTGGCCACCCGGGTGGACGAAACGCCAGTGGAGCGTTGGTGGATCTCAGACCCTGCCCACCCCCACCACGCCCCGGTCTCGGTGGCTTACCCCGCCGCTGGTACGGCGAACGCCTTGGTGACCGCCTGGATCCTTCGCCTCGACGGGACGCGAACCGAGGTGACCTGGGACCACGACGAACTGCCATATTTGGCCGAAGCCGGCTGGGACGAACACGGTCCTCTGCTGGCGTTACAACCGCGCCATCAGCGCGCCATTGAGGTGCACGGCGTCGATCCATCCTCGGGAACCACCGAGATCCTCTGGACCGATCACGATGACGCGTGGGTGGAGCGAGCGCCCGGCACCCCGGCCCGACTTCCCGACGGCCGTCTGGTGATGTGCTCCGACCGCGACGGCCGTCGCCAACTCGTGGTGGATGGCACCTCGGTCACTCCAGCCACTCTCCAGGTACGCAGTGTCGCTCACGTGGATGACGGCGCGGTGGTGTTCACCGCCAATCCGATTCACGATGCCACCGGCTTGGCGCTGTGGCGCTGGCGCGATTCCGGCCTCGAGCAACTCACCTCCGACGAAGGGGTTCACAAGGCCACCGTGGGTGGGCCCACGATGGTGGTGAAGCGTTCGTCGCTGCAGGACCATGCCCCCACCTTCACCATCTTGGGAGGTCCCACCCTCTCGAGTGCGGTGGCCACTCCGCTGGTCACGCCCAGGGTCACCATCAGCCACGGGGGCGCCCGGCGACTCGCCACGGCCCTGCTCCTCCCCCACGACACGCCTGACCACGCCCTGCTTCCGGTATTACTCGACCCCTACGGTGGTCCTCATGCCCAGCGAGTGCTGCAGACCGGCTCGGCGTATCTCACCTCGCAGTGGTTCGCCGATCATGGCTTCGCCGTGGTGGTGATCGACGGACGGGGCACCCCTGGTCGCGGATCAGATTGGGAGCGAGCGATCCAGGGCGACCTCGCCGGCCCCGCCCTTGATGACCAGATCGACGGGCTGCTCGCCCTCGCCGCAAACGATCACCGCCTCGACCTTTCCCGGGTGGCGATTCGGGGGTGGAGCTTCGGCGGCTACCTGGCCGCCCTGGCGGTGCTGCGACGCCCCGACGTCGTCCACGCCGCCGTCGCCGGGGCCCCGGTTACCGATTGGCGGCTCTACGACACCTTTTATACCGAGCGATACCTCGGCGATCCGGCCTCCAACGCGGCGGCCTACCACGCCAGTTCGCTACTCCCAGACGCCGGCCGGCTCGAACGCCCCCTACTGCTCATCCACGGCATGGCGGATGACAACGTGGTGAGTGCCCACACCCTCCAACTGTCCAGCGCCCTGTTGACCAAGGGCCGCTCCCACCAGGTACTCCCGCTCAGCGGCGTTACCCATATGGCGGGCGGCGAAGAGGTGGCGGAGAACCTGCTCCTGTTTCAACTTGCCTTCCTTCAGCATGCCCTCGGGCTCGAACCGTGAGGTTCAATCGCGGAAGTTGGTGAACTGAAGAGGAATACCGAAATCGTGTTCCTTGAGTGCAGCGATCACGCCTTGCAGATCATCGCGCTTCTTGCCCGTCACCCGAACCTGTTCACCTTGGCTCTGCGACTGCACGCCCTTGAGGTTGAGGGTCTTGATGTGCTTGTTCAACTCGGTGGCCTTCTCCTTGGAAATCCCGGCCACCAACTTCACCAGCTGACGGGCGGTGGCCCCGGAGGCTTCCTCCACCTTCTGATAGTCCAAGGCTTTCATCGAAACCTTGCGCCGGACGAGTTTCTCCTCCAGAAGCTGCCGCAACGCCGCCAGGCGATCCTCGCTGGAGGACTGCAGTTTGATCTCCGTGTCGCTCAACTCGATAGAGGAGTCCGTTCCCTTGAAGTCGTAGCGGGTCCGGATCTCCCGAGCGACCTGGTCCACCGCATTGCGGATCTCCTGCTGATCGATCTCAGATACCACGTCGAAGCTCGGCATACAGCGGACAGTAGCGGGAACGCTTGGCCGTTGGTTGCTGGTGCCCGCTATCGTCCTGAGTCCTGGGTCCGTGCCCGAGTGGCCAAAGGGAACTGGCTGTAAACCAGTCGGCATTGCCTACGGAGGTTCAAATCCTTCCGGGCCCACCACAATGGAGCCCCGCTGCGGCGGGGCTCCGGCGCGTCTGCCGTGCCCGGGGCTACTCGTAGTAGCCGGAATGGACGTACACGCAAGGAACGTTCTCGGCATGAAACATGTCCACGTTGCGTCGGTCGTCCTCGAACGCCAGCCGCAGTTCGAACCCATAATCACGCAGATGTTTCACCGCGGTTCGCTTGAACTCGCGGGCGGCGTCTTGATCGTCTTGGCTGCGCATGATCAGCAAGTCCCAGCGCAATCCGTGGCGGGCCAACCAATCCAGCGTCTGAGCTTGCACCCGCATGGGCCGGGCCGTGAGCAACACGACCCGTAACGCGGGATCAAGCACCTCAATCAGACGAGCGACCTCTGCGATCAGTTCGTCTTCGCCCACCGCCGCGAAAAAAGCATCCCAGTTGCGCCGGGGTCGGGCTAGATGATGTTGCCGAGCGGTGGCATCGGAGAGCACGCCGTCCATGTCGAAGATGACCGTCGGTCCGGCGGGCACCGGCATGGCCCGCCAGTACCAGTTTCGGGGCGAGGGGAGGGTCAATCTTCAGTGGGCGACTCAGCGGCCCGCCGCTTGATCTCCTCCACCACGTTCGGATCGGCCAACGTGGTGGTATCGCCCAGATCACGGCCCTCGGCCACATCCCGAAGCAGCCGCCGCATGATCTTCCCGGATCGGGTCTTCGGAAGCTCGTCGGTGAAGATGACCACCTTGGGGCGAGCGATGGCCCCCAGTTTGGTAGCCACATGGCCTCGCAACTCAGCCCCCAACTCAGGGCTGGCGATGTGCGTTCCCCGGGGAATGACGTAGGCCATGATGGCCTGTCCGGTTACGTCATCTTTCGCCCCCACCACCGCGGCTTCGGCCACGGCGGGATGATCCACCAGGGCACTTTCCACCTCGGTGGTGGAGAGACGATGTCCTGAAATGTTCATCACATCATCCACCCGGCCGAGCAGCCACAGGTACCCGTCATCGTCGAGTTTGCACCCATCACCAGCGAAATATTTACCGGCGTAGCTCGACCAATACGTGTCCTGGTAGCGCTCGGGGTCTCCGTAGATGCCCCGGAGCATCGACGGCCAGGGGCGAGTGATGGTGAGGTACCCACCGCCGCGCTCCACGCGCTGCCCTTGCTCATCCACCACCTCGATCTCAATACCCGGCAGCGCGAAGGTGGCCGAGCCCGGCTTGGTGATGGTGGCGCCGGGTAGCGGGCTGATCATGATGGCGCCCGTCTCGGTCTGCCACCAGGTGTCCACGATCGGACAGCGCCCTCCCCCGATGTGCTCGCGGTACCACATCCAGGCTTCGGGGTTGATGGGCTCACCCACGCTTCCCAGCAGACGCAACGTCGACAGGTCATGGCTAGCCGGGTGCTGCGGGCCCCACTTCATGAACGTGCGGATAGCCGTGGGAGCGGTGTAGAGGATCGTGACGCCGTACCGCTCGGCGATGTCCCACAACCGGTCCTGGGCGGGCGTATCGGGGGTGCCCTCGTAGATCACCGAGGTCGCTCCATTGGTGAGCGGCCCGTAGACGATGTAGCTGTGCCCCGTGATCCAGCCAATGTCGGCGGCACACCAATACACGTCGGTATCGGGCTGCAGATCAAACACATACTTGTGAGTGAAGGCCACCTGAGTGAGGTAGCCGCCAGTGGTGTGCATAATCCCCTTGGGCTTCGCCGTGGTGCCCGAGGTGTAGAGCAAGAAGAGCAAGTCCTCGCTGTCCATCGACTCACAGGGACACTCCGCATCAGCCGCCGCCATGAGGTCGGACCACCACTGATCGCGGCCGGCCACCATCGTCACGGGTTCATTCACCCGGTTGACCACCACCACGTGCTCGACCGATGGCGTGGAACCCACGGCGAGATCCACGTTCGGTTTCAGCATCGCTGGCTGTCCTCGGCGGTAACCGCCATCAGCGGTAATGACCACGCGACAGGCGGCGTCGTTGATCCGGTCAATGAGCGAGTCGGGGCTGAAGCCCCCGAAGACGATGGAATGCGGGGCGCCGATGCGAGCACACGCCAACATCGCCACCGGAAGTTCCGGGATCATCGGCATGTAGATGCAGATGCGGTCGCCTTTCGACACGCCGAGGCCCTTGAGCACGTTGGCGAAGCGCTGTACGTCGGCGAGAAGGTCGGCGTAGGTGATCGTGCGGGTATCGCCGGGCTCGCCCTCCCAGTGGTACGCCACCTTGTCGCCTCGACCCGCCATCACATGGCGGTCGACGGCGTTGTGGCACACATTGAGTTTTCCGCCGACGAACCACTTGGCGAACGGCTGGTCCCACTCGAGAATCGTCTGCCAGTCCTCGTCCCAGTGGAGGAGGTCGGCGGCCTGACGGGCCCAGAATCCCTGCCAGTCTTCGTGGGCCTCGTCGTAGAGGAACGAGGATGCCGCCAGCGATGCCGCCCGAAAGCTCTCCGAGGGGGGAAAGGTCCGGTCCTCGACGAGACGGTCTTCAATGGTGTCGCTCAGCAGATTCTCATCGGGCATAGAAATCCTCCTGGCTAGATTATGAACGCAAACTAGCCCTCGCAGACTAACTACGGTCCAGGCTATGACTGATGCCTCGCCCTTCGTTCTGGTGGACCACCCTCGACCCCACGTGGCCGTGGTGCGGATGCATCGCCCCGATCGTCTCAACGCCATGTCCATCGAACTGGTGTCGGAACTCCACGCCGCCCTGGGGGCCGTGGCCGAGGAGAACGACACCTGGGTGGTCGTGCTCACTGGGTCGGGGCGGGGATTCTCCTCCGGTCTCGACCTCAACGACAACGGACTCCTGCCCAATATCGACGGCCTGTCGATGGGCCGGATCGCCCAACGCTCCATGCGGCATTACTCCCGGCTCGTGCCCACGCTGCGTCGCATGCCTCAGCCGGTGATCGCGGCGGTGAACGGACCGGCCTACGGCGGTGGGATGTGCCTGGCCCTGGGGGCCGATCTGCGTTTCGCGTCCGAGTCGGCGGTGTTCAACAGCACCGGCATCGTGAACGGTCTCACCTCCACCGAACTCGGCGTGTCGTGGATCCTTCCCCGCCTCATCGGGGTGGCCCGCTCAAACGACCTTCTCCTCACCGGGCGGATCGTGGATGCGCACGAGGCCTTGGCCATGGGCCTCGTCTCGCGAGTACTCCCCGACGACGAACTTCTCGAAACCTGTCTCGACGTCGCCGAGTCGATGAGCCAATTCAGCCCCTATGGCCTAGCCATGACCAAGGACGTGCTCTGGGCCAACCTCGAGGTAGCCAGCCTCGACGCCGCCGTCGAGCTCGAGGACCGCAACCAACTGATGCTTGGTTTCACCGAGAACCTGCCCGAAGCCATCCGTGCCTTTGCCGCCGGCCGCCCACCCGTCTACACCGACGAGCCCCGCCGGGCGATGTTCCCCGACTGACGCCTTAGGTCTGCCACTCAAGCACGCGAAACGCCCCCAGGCCGGTCGGGTCCACGAGCGCAAGCGCCTCCGAGATGCGGCTGCGGGCTCGCAGAGCGGCGAGGTCGCCGATCGCCGCCCGCTCCTGCCAAAGGGCTCGGGCTTCGGCAACGAGATCGTCGAGCCCGTTCCGCTCCAACCAATCGGCCTGGGTGGACACCAACGGCGACGGGGTGAGGGCATCGACGGGGACCTCGCAGGTGATGTCCTGGGTTCCGAGCCCTTCCAACGGTGACCCACCCCTGGCGTGCTGGCGGTAGGTACGCACCCATTCTGTCCAGGGACGGGCCGCCAGGCTACCGAGGGTCGATGCGTAGTCGAAGGCCACGACGCGCCCACCGGATCCGGCCAGTTCCCGGGCCTCGCGTACCCACCTCACCGCCGCCCGAAGGGTCGGCACCCGCGCTCCCACCGGCGCCTCAGGAAGTGCACCAGCGCCCACGGGGACAAGCACCTCGACCAGGCGATCATCAGTGATACCCACCCGTACTTCGGCCCATCCATCGGCGGTGCGCTCGGTCAGGCCGAAGGGAAGGTTGTCGAGCAGTTCGTTGGCCAAGACGATGACCGGGCCCGGCAATCTCGGGAGGTCGGCCATGCTGACGACGATCGGCCCCACCGGCAGGAGGGCGGCGATGTCTTGGCGGTCCTCATCCGCTTCGGGGGCGGACGCGAAGGCGGCGGCGGGGTCCTCGAGGGCAAGATGCCGGGCGTGGCCGATGCGCTGGATGTCGGATCGCTCCACCAGGACGTAGCGCAAGGCGGCGGCGCAGGCTGGCTGCGCGGCCAGGATGCTGCGGGCGAGCGCACCGGTGCCCGCACCTGCCTCCACTACCGCGAACCGCGAGGGGCAGGCGGCCTCGGCCCACCAACGGTCAAGGGCGGCGGCCACGACCGCTCCGAACAGTGGACCCACCTCAGGGCTGGTGAGGAAATCGCCGCGTCGGCCGGCGGCGCCACCGGTGGCGTAAAACCCACCCGCCGGATCGTAGAGCGCGATCTCGACTACCTCTTCAAAAGGGATCGGGCCTCGCCGAGCGATCTCCGCTCGGACCCGCGCTTCGGCCGGCGTCACTGGCGCCGCCACCGCATTACGCCGGGAGGAAGGTCGCGAGGTCGCCGAGGCGGGTCGCCAGGTTGCTCACCCCGAAGGCGACGGTGAGCACCAACGAGAGGGTGACGGCGGCGGCCAGTGAAAACGGGATGCGCACCGGGGTGCGGTCGCCGTCGGGCACCGGATTCATCCACATTTGTCGGGCGACGTTGGCGTAGTAGTAGAGGGCGATCACCGAGTTCACCCCGACGACCACCGCCAGGATTACTCCCCCTGCCGTGAGATCGGGGGAAAGAAGCGCCCGGAACACCACGAACTTCGCCAGCCAGCCCCCGAGCGGCGGGATGCCCGCCAGGCTGAAGAGAAACACCGTCATCAGCACCGTCAGGCCCGGGGCGTACTCAAAGAGACCACCCCACGAGGCGATCTCCGCGCTGCGGGTCTTGCGGGCCACGATGAGCACTACAGCGAAGGCCCCCAGGTTCATGGCGGCATAGATCAGCAGGTAGGTCACCACGGCGCTGCGGGCACCATCGGAGTTGCTTCCCACCACCGCCAATGGGGCGAGCATGAAACCGGCTTGGGCTACCCCGGAGTAGGCGAGCATGCGGACAATATTCGTCTGACGCAGCGCAATGAGGTTCCCCACCGTCATCGTCAACGCAGCCAGCACCCACATGAGGGGCCCCACCACATCGTCACGCCCGATAAACGCGATGAGGATGAGTTGCAGGAGGGCCACGAAGCCGGCTGCCTTCGAACTCACCGCCAGGAAGGCGGTAACCGGCGTGGGGGCACCCTCATAGGTGTCGGGTGCCCACGTGTGGAACGGCACCGCCGACACCTTGAAGGCGAAGCCAACCAACACAAAGACCACCCCGAGGGTAATGAGCGGTGTTGTATCGCCAAACCCATTGCCCCGAGCCACCGCCACGGCGATGTCGGTAAAGAGCGTGCTCCCGGAAATCCCGTAGAGCAAGGACATGCCGTAGAGCGTCACCGCCGAAGCGAACACGCCCATCAGGTAGTACTTCACCCCGGCTTCGTTGCCGCGCCGGTCGCGCTTACGCCAGCCGGCGAGCATGTAGGCCGGGATCGACAGGAGTTCGAGCGCCACAAACATCGTGATGAGGTCGCGCGATGACGCCATCACCAGCATGCCGAGGAGCGCACACAACAAAAGGAAGTAGTACTCGCCCTCCGCGTAGTCGCCCTCGGCGATGTAGTTGGTTGACAGCAAGACCACTACATAGGCCGCCAGTAGGAACATCGCCTGCAGCACCAAGGAGAAGTTGTCTACGACGTAGGCCCCACCAAACATCGACCGGTCGGCCCCATCCAGCGCCAGGGTGAGCACCGGCACCATGGCCGCCAGAATGCCGATTCCGGCCACCGAGGGCACGATGCCACGTGAGCCCTTCGGCGTGAAAAGGTCGACCAGCAGCACCACCACGAGGGCGCCCGTGAGCACCAACTCGGGCGCTAGCGCGTGGAAGTCGATGGCGGGCCGGTCGAAGGTGGAGGCCACCGACTGGAGAAGAAATGCGAACACGAGCAGTTACTTCAGTCCCGCAAAGGTGTTGCCCATCACCGTCAGGAAAGGATCGGTGACGTGGAAGATGATGTTCGGGAACAGACCCAGCACCAGGATCAGCGCCAGCAACGGGACCCAGGCAATCCACTCACTCACCCGCACATCCTCGATTTCGACGTCGGCAAACTCCTCGCTGGGGGTACCAAAGGCCGTGCGTTGGAAGAGCCACAGCAAGTAGCCCGCCGCCAGCACAGTGCCGAAGGCGGCGATCACCATGTAGGTGCGGAACAGTTCCTGCGACAGGGCCGGCGCCGGGTTGTAGGCCGAGAGAATGGCCGGGAATTCGCCCCAGAACCCTGCCAAACCGGGCAGGCCCAGCGAGGCCATGATGCAGAAGCCAAGAATCCAACCGAGTTTCGGCGCCTGCAGCAAGAGCCCACCAAGGCGCTTGATCTCCAGTGTGTGGAAGCGGTCCTTCACCGAGCCGGCCAGGAAGAACAACATGCCGGTGATGAGGCCGTGGGCGACCATGCCGAACACCGCCGCGTTCAGACCGAAGGTGGTGAGGCTGGCGATGCCGAGCATCACGAAACCCATGTGCGCCACTGACGAGAACGCGATCAGCCGCTTCATGTCCGTCTGCGCGAGACAGCCCAACGCTCCATAGATGATCCCGATCACCGCCAGGGCGCCGATGTACGGGGCCCACTTCACGGCGGCCTCCGGGAGAATGAACAGCGCCACCCGGATGAATCCGTAGGTGCCGAGTTTCAAGAGCACCGCCGCCAGGATGACCGAGCCGGCGGTGGGCGCCTGGGTGTGGGCGTCGGGGAGCCAGGTATGGAAGGGGAACATCGGCACCTTGATGCCAAACCCCATAAACATGCCGCCGAAGATCAGCACCTGGGTGATCATCGCCAGGTTTCCCGCGGCGTTGCGATCAGCCACCCCTTGGGCCAGATCCACCATCGAGAAACTGTCGCCACCGGCCACAAAAAACAGGGCCAGGAAACTGACGATCATGAGGGCAGAGCCAAACAACGTGTAGAGGAAGAACTTGATGGAGGCGTACTGGCGTTGCTCGCCCCCCCACACCCCGATCATGAAGTACATCGGGAGCAGTACCACCTCGAAGAAGACGAAGAAGAGGATGAGGTCCTGGGCCACGAAGGTACCGAGCATCCCAGTGGCCAGAATGAGCATCAGGATCAGGAACGCCTTGGGATTGTGGGGTTCCGGGAAGTGATTCCAGCTGTAGACCATCACGAGCGGGGTGATCAGGAGCGTGAGAGCGATCAGCGGCACCGAGAGCCCGTCAATGCCCACGATGTAATTGGCGTGGATGACCTCGATCCAGTTGCGGTTCACCACGAACTGCAGCTTTTCCGAGGTGTCGTAGTTGAAGTTCGCCAACACGGCGACCCCCACCGCCCCCGAGGCCAGCGCCGCTCCCAAGGCGGCGACCTTGATCATCTGCTCTTGGGCCTTTGGGATGACCATCAGCAATAGCGCCCCCGCCAGCGGCAGGAAAACCATGAGGGTCAGGCCCCATTCGGTGAGGAATTCGTTGTTGTCCATGGTCCCGTTCGGTCCTCGGATTGCGCTCGGCTAGATGACGATGATGAAAATGCCGGCCAGGATGGCGGCACCGGCAAAAAGGAGGGCGGCGTATTGCTGTACCCGCCCGGTTTGGATTCTGCGTAGACGTTGACCACTACCACCTGCGGCACTTCCGGAGGCGTTGACAATCGTGTCGACCACACCCTGATCGATGCGCTCGTACACGAACTTGCCGCTCTTCACAGCGGCCACCCCGGCGCCGTTGACCACACCATCGATCCCCTTCTGGTTGAACCAGTAAGCACCATGGGCGATCGGCCCCTTCACCGCGCCCACGATGATCCCGGTGTAGAGATGATCGAGGTAGTACTTCTCCACCAGCACCGTGTATCCGGCCTTGGCGAACTTGTTGCGACTGGTGAGACCGTGGGGTCCGCGGCCCTTCCAGTACCAGGCGTAGGCCAGGCTGATTCCGAGTAACCCGATGACCGTGGACCCAAGAGCGATGAGCACGTTGAACTCGGGGTGGTCGAACGTTTCGAAGACGGCCGGGAAATAGGACCCCTTCGGCTCGTAGAAGTGCTCGAAACGCAACGAGGCCCCATCGGGGGAACCGGAGAGCACCCCCGAATTGGGAAGGTTGGCGAAGCCGGTGATGATCGCCATGCCGCTGAGGATGTACAGGGGAACCAGAATGCGTCGCCCTGATTCATGCGGCGGGTGTTCGGCGTCGGCGGCATGTCCTTTCGCCTCTCCGAAGAACGTCAGGTAGATGCAACGGGTCATGTAGAGCGACGTGAGAAAGGCTCCAACCAGGCCCACCACCATGAAGGCCAGATAGCCGCCCTCGCCACCGAGTTGCTGGGCCCCCGAGAGGACCTCGTCCTTCGACCAGAACCCTGCCAACGGGAACAGGCCGATGAGCGCAGCCGTGCAGATGAGGAAGGTCACGAAGGTCTTGGGCATGAACTTTCGCATACCCCCCATGTGCTCGGTCATGTCGAAGGAGTGCACGGAGTGAGCCACCGAGCCGGCCCCCAGGAAGAGCCCCGCCTTGAACATGGCGTGCGTGAAGAGATGGAACAGAGCGGCGGTCCAGGCCCCCACCCCAAGCGCCATCACCATGTACCCGAGTTGGGAGACCGTGGAGTAGGCCAACACCTTCTTGATGTCCTTCTGCACGAAGGCGAGGCTCGCTCCGCCGATCACCGTGATGGCACCGATCACCGCCAGCGGATTCACCGATGACGTACCGATAGAGAATCCCTGGAAGAACACGCCATAGAGGCGCGCCACCATGAACACGCCCGCTACCACCATGGTGGCGGCGTGGATGAGCGCCGAAACCGGCGTGGGGCCGGCCATGGCGTCGGGGAGCCAGGTGTGCAAGACGAACTGTCCGGACTTGGACATGACCGCCGCCATGAGCGAGCAGGATGCCACCAGCAAGGCGAGGTGGCTGATCTCGCCGTTGAGGGCCATCTCGTTGATCGTCACGATGTCGAAACTCTGATCGGCGGCAAAGAAGAGGATGATCACACCGCAGATGAGGCCCACGTCGCCCACGCGGTTGGTGATGAACGCCTTGAGGGCCGCGTCGGAATTCGGCTTTTCCTCCCACCAGTGGCCGATCAGCGCAAAAGAACAGAGCCCCACCAGTTCCCAGCAGGTGAGGAGCTGGAGGGTGGTCTCGCTCATGACCAGACCGAGCATTGACGCGCTGAACAGCGACAGGAAGGCGAAGTAATGGGTGTAACGCCGGTCGCCTCCGATGTAGTCGGTGCTGTAGATGTGCACCAACAACGAGATCAGGGTGACGACGAAGAGCATCATCACCCCTGGGCCGTCGAGCAACATACCCACGCTGAAGGTCACGTCGCCGCTCTGCCACCAGGTCCAACTGGCCCGCGACGGTTCCACCTCAAACTCGATGGGCTCGGTAGCCGACCCGGTGGATTCCGACTCCACCACCGCCCCGGATGCCTCGCCCTCCTCCTGGGCCACTTCGGCCTCATGCTCGGCCGAATTGACGTGCGAGAACCATTGGACGTTGGTGGCCAGCGCCATCACGAAGCAGATACTCAGCGCCGTGATGCCGATCTCGGCACCCTTCTTGGGCATCCGCTTGCCAAACAGCAAGATGAGCACGAACGAAGCCGCCGCGATCAGCGGAATCAGGTAGGCATGGTCGGGGAACCACATGGTGGTCAGCCCTACCCCTTCATCTCAGCCACGTCGTCGAGGTCGACGCTCCGGCGGTTGCGATAGATGAGCAGGACGATGGCCAACCCGACCCCAACCTCGGCCGCCGCGATGGCGATGACGAAGAGCGCGAAGACCGACCCTGTGATCGAACCCCAGAAGGCCCCGAAAGCGATGAGGTTGATGTTGACGGCATTCAGGATCAACTCGATCGACATGAGCACCAACACTGCATTACGCCGAGCCAGCACCCCGTACACGCCGATGCAAAAGAGCACCGCACCGAGGAGCAAGAACTGGTTGAGGAGCAGATCGTCCACGGTCAGTCCTTCCGAGCCAGGACAATGGCGCCCACGAGGGCCGCCAGGAGGAGCACCGAAACGACCTCGAACGGTACGAGATAGGCGGTAAACACTGAGTCGCTCACCGTGGCGCTGTTCGACCCGGCCACCAAGATCAGCCTTGTGTCGGCCGGCAGGGGCGTGGCGGTCCAGTGAAACTGATCGACCAAGGCATAGCTCATCACCCCGAACATCAACACGGCCGTGGCGGCGCTGAGGGCCCAATGGGGGTGGGTGAGGTCCTGATCGCTACCCAGCTTGGCCCGGGTGAGCATGATGCCGAAAAGAAACAGCACGATGATGGCGCCGATGTACACCAGGACCTGCGTGGCCGCCACGAACTCGGCGGCCAGCAGCACATACTCCGCCGCTACCGCGGCCAACACGGCGACAAGGTAGAGGGCGGCATGCACCACGTTGTTCGAGGTGACTACTCGGAACGCGCTGAACAAGATGATGCCCGCGAACAGATAGAAGAAGACGTTCTGCGCCACCATTAGCGCGGCACCTTTCGCACCTTGGCATCCGAACCCGCTTCGTAGGGCTCGAAGTCCGGCACCGTCTCCATCCACTCGGTCAGACGGTCCATGTCGTGGAGGAGATCGGCCAGTCGGGGCTCGGAGTACTCGTATTCCGGGCTCCAAAACAGGGCATCGAACGGGCAGACCTCAACGCAGATTCCGCAGTACATACAAAGCGCGTAATCGATATCAAAGCGGTCGAGGGCGCTGACCGTACGTTCCTTGCCGCCCGGTCGACGCGGAGGGGCTTTGGTCTTATGGCCCTCAATGTAGATACACCAATCCGGGCAACTGCGCGAGCACAACATGCAGGCGGTGCAGTTCTCCTCCTTGAGGGCGATGACCCCCCGGGCCCGAGGGGCCGGCGTCTCACTCTCGTGGGGGTACTGCACGGTGACCGCCCCGAGGGAAGGGGCGGGGATCAGCGTGCGGATACCCCGCCGGGGGAACAGCGTCTTCAGAAGTTCCTTGAGGGTGATCGTGAGGCCGGTGAACAGACCGGGTAGCCGCGGCTTCGGAATGGGCACCTAGAACGCCACCTTCAGAATCATGGTGACCAGGATGTTGACCAGCGCGATGGGAATCAGGTATTTCCAGGCAAAGGCCTGGAGCTGGTCCTCCCGGAATCGGGGGAACGTGAAGCGAGCCCAGAAAATGAGGAAGCCCACCATGAGCATCTTTGCGAAGAGCACCAGCGGGCCAATGAAGTTCATCGCGTTGTCTTCAAGGGAGACGAAGGGCAACGCCCACCCGCCCAGGAACAGCGTGGCGGCAATGGCGGCGAACGCCCCGGCAGTGGCGAACTCACCGATGAAAAAAAGTAGGAAGCGCAGACCGGAATACTCAGTCATGTAGCCCGTGACAATCTCCGACTCCGCCACGGGCATGTCAAAGGGCGTCTGGGTGAGCTCGGCCTGGGTGGCCACCAAGAACACCCCGAAGGCCACGAACTGAGTGAGCAAAAAGGGGTTACCGATGCCGGAGAAACCGAAGATCTCGCCTTGATGTTGGGCGGCCACGATCCCTTGGAGGTTCAGCGTGCCGGCCTGGATGACCACTCCCACCACGGCGAGCACCATCGGCAGCTCGTAGGCAATGAGCTGCCCCGCCGCCCGGATACCGCCGATGAGGGAGTACTTGTTGGCCGAAGCCCACCCCGCGATCAGAATGCCGATCACCGAAACTGACGAGAGCCCGAGGGCCAAGAAGACGCCCGTATCGAGGTTGGTGAAGTAGACGTCCGGGCCGAAGGGCATCACCGAAAAGAGCAGGAACGTGCTCGCCAGCACGACGTACGGAGCGATGAAAAAAAGCCGCCGGTCGGCCCGCTCGGGAACGATGTCTTCCTTCTGTAGGAACTTGCCGACCTCGGCGAGGAGCTGCATCGAGCCAAACGGCCCTGCTTCCATCGGACCCAGGCGGCTCTGCATGAAACTCATCATCTTGAACAGAAAGAGATAGACAAACGCTCCGGCCGGCAGGACCACCGCCAACAGCACCCCGAGCACGCGCAGCGAGGTGACCTGCCAATAGGCAAGCTCCACCCCCAGCACCGACAAAGAAATCATCGGTCAATATCTCCCAGAATGAAGTAGAGGCTGGCGAGAATCGTGATGATGTCGGGCACGTAGACGCCGCGCAGGAGCCACGGGGCGATGGAGATGTTGTTGAAACTCGCCGAGCGGATCTTTACTCGGAACGGGCCGGTGTCGCCCTTGGACACCACGTAGTAGCCCATCTGGCCGAGCGGATTCTCCGTGGCAATGTACGCCTCCCCGGCCGGCACCTTGATGATGCGCGGCACCTTGGCCATGATGGCCCCGCTGGGCAGGCCATCGCAGATCTGGTCGACAATTTTGGTGGCTTCCCGCACTTCCTGCAGCCGCACCCAACAACGCGAGTAACTGTCGCCGTCGGGGTGGGTCCAGACCTTCCAATCCAGTTGGTCATAGACCAGCCCCACATTGGCATCACGGCGGAGATCCCAGTCCACGCCTGAGCCCCGCAGATTGGCGCCACTCAACCCGTAGGACTGCGCCACCGCGGCCGGAATAACCCCCACCCCACGAGTACGAGATTGGAAGATCTCGTTGCCGTAGACAAGGCCTTCCATCTCGTCACAGAACGCCCGTAGGCGCACCATGGCAGCTTTGGTCTCGGCGATCCACCCCTTCGGGAGGTCGTCTTTGAGGCCGCCAATGCGGTCGAAGTTGGGGTGGAAACGCCCTCCGGTGACCGACTCGATCTGATTGAGCACGAACTCGCGGTCGCGGAAGGCATAGAAAGCGGGAGTTTGGGCACCGAGCTGCAAGGCGAGGTCACCGATGAAGAGGCTGACGTTGGCGATGCGGGAGAGCTCGAAGAGCAAAGTGCGAATCCACTGCGCTCGCGGCGGAGCTTCAACCTCCATCAACTGCTCGGCGGCCAGGATGAAGGGCACCTCGTTGGCAAAGCTGCCCAGCCAGTCGATTCGGTTCACCAACGTGGTGACCTGCGGGTACGAGCGAACCTCGCACAGCTTCTCGTAGCCACGATGCATGTAGCCGCACATCACATCGGCGGAGGTCACCTGCTCCCCGTCGAGGCGGGCCACCAGGCGCAGAGTGCCGTGGGTAGCGGGATGTTGGGGCCCCATGTTGAGGACCATGCCGTCATCGGTCTCGAGCTCGACGTTCACGCGGCCGTCGGCGGCCTGCGCGTTGATGTAGCCGAGTTGCTGGGCATCGGTGAGTGTCATTCTTCGGTCCCTTCCCCCTCGGACGACTCGTCGTCGCCCGGCATGGGTTCAACATCAATAATCCCGGGCCAGGGCTTCACAACCCGAGCGAGCAGAGGGAACTCCTTGCGCAGCGGATAGCCCTCAAACTCAGAGGGCAGGTAGAGGTTCCGCATGTCGGCGTTGCCATCGAAGGAGATCCCGAACATCTCGTGCGTCTCCCGCTCATGCCAAGCCGCCCCGGCATAGGTGCGAATCCAGGTGGCCAGGCGCGGATCGTCGTCGGGCACATCAACCTTCAGCAACACGCGCAGGTCGGTTCCGGTTTTCGCCACCGATGCCAGAACCTGCAGCCGAGACTCGCCCCCTGCGTACCCCGGCACTGCCGCCGAACGCTCCGGCATCGGCGGAGGGAAGGGCACATCAAGGGCGGAGTCTTCGTAGCGCCCGTAGGGCGACGGCAACCAATCGATTGCCGAGAGGAAGTCGAAATATTTACAGTCCGCCTTGTCCTGGGCTACGCGGCCCGCCTCGGCCCACGCGTCGGTAGCCACGCGAATCCACAAACCGTCACCGGGTTTGATGACGCTGTCGAGCACCGCATCGCCCAGGTGCGCGACGAACACGGCCCGCAACTCCTCGCGGCGCTCGTCGACCACGATCTCGGGAGCCTCCGCCGACGCGGTGGCGGTGTCCTCAGCCAACGATGATCGGCTCCTGGCGGTCCTGCTCACCCCTCCAGCGCGCTGCCATATCTTCGTTCTGGATCCGTTCCTGTAACAACACGACACCTTCGAGCAGAGCTTCGGGACGGGGCGGGCAACCAGGGACGTACACATCGACGGGGATGATCTGGTCGACACCCTTCGTGACGGAATAACTATCCCAGTACGGGCCGCCGCAGTTCGTGCAACTGCCCATGGAGATGACGTACTTCGGGTCGGGCATCTGCTCATAGAGGCGCTTGATGGCCGGCACGATCTTGTCGGTAACCGTTCCCGAGATCACCACGAGGTCGGCCTGGCGAGGGCTGGCCGGGAACGGGATCACCCCGAGGCGCATCACGTCGTAGCGCGGCGACGCAAAGGCGGCCCCCATTTCGATGGCACAACAGGCAAGACCCCACTGGTACGCCCAAATGGAGTACTTGCGGCTGAGGTTCAACAGTTTGGTCAGCGGCTTGGGCATCTTGCCGCTCTCGACGAGGCCCATCAGCCCTCCACCCTCTTGCTCATACCCATCGCAGGACCTTCTTCTTCCAGGCGTAGAGAAGGCCCAAGGCCAACACAACGATGAAGATGCCCATTTCGATCAGGCCGAACCACCCGTAGGCATCCACGCGAGTGGCGAAGGGGAAGATGAATACGGCTTCCACATCGAACATGACGAAGAGGAGAGCAAAGATGTAGTAGCGGACGTTGCTCTGTCCCCAACCCGTGCCCACCGGATCCACCCCGGACTCGTAGTTGATGTATTTCTGAGGCTGCGGGCGGGTGGGCCGCAACAGGCTTCCGAGGCCGAGAAGTAAGCCCACCAGTGCCACCCCAGTGAGACCAAAAATGCCTACCGTGAGGTAGTCGCGGAGGAAGTCAGACACGAGGGCTGAGCCTAGTGAACCCCCCTCGGGCCGACCAAGACCGCCCCCCAGCGTGGATCGCGGCCGCTACTCGGTCCGCAACGGTGCCACCCCGACGGTACCCATTTCGCCCGATACCAGTGGGAAATCGACCGCAAGCCGGGCCTGTGCGGGAACGATTCGCAGCGGCCCCGCCAGCGTCGTGGCGGTGGAACCGGTGACCGATGGCCGCCCCGGTTCCGAGCGGCCGGCCACCAACGATCGGGCCGCGACCAGCACAACCACCAACGCAAGGACCACCAACGCCACGATCGCCACGTTGCCGCGATGGCGCATGGCATTCGGTAACAGAGCCCGGTCATCGTTGGTGGCCGCCACCGGGACCGACGACCCCGGCAGGGGCCGCTCCCTCGTGGGATCGGGCCGCCCCGGGGGGACCCGGGCCATGGCCCGCTCGAGGTCATCCCAAAATCGGGTCTCATGCGGAGGGATGGCGAGGCGTCGCAACAAGTCCTGGGTGAAAAGGTCGGGCCCGCCGGGCGCGTCGGGTGCGCTCACGCCTCCCCCTCGCTCAGCGCCAGACCGAGGTCGGCTCGGGCCACACGGAGACGCTCATCCAGCGTGGCGGGGTCCACCCCCAGTATCTGCTCCACCACCGACCGGTCGAAACCTTCGCCATCCACCAGCACCACTGCGACGCGCTCGTCCAATCGCAGGGCGATGAGGGCCTGACCCACGGCCTCTGACGCCGTCATGATCTTCGACCCCGGCTTCCGGGCCCGGTGCCGGGGCGTCGGTGCGGGAGTGGCGACGCCCTCGATACAGCGGTTGTAGACGATCCGATAGAGCCAGGATGCGAAATCCCCGCCGGCCCGGAACCTCCGCAGGCCGGCAAAGGCCTCCCCATAGGCCGCATGAAGAACCGCCTCCATCCGGTAGTGATCCACGAGAATCCGATACACCACGGTGCGCATGCGAGGGTCGTGGCGGCGCAACAAGGTGACAAACGCATCCCCGTCCCCCGCCTGGGCGAGTTCGATGAGATCGCTATCGGAGAGGGACGTGGGGCCTGGCGTCATGAGGAGGGAGACGACCGCCGCGCCGACATCGGGGCACGCCAGCGCATCAGGGGCCGGGCGGAACGCTGCTGGGATCGACCGCCGCCGGATCCACCGCCGCCGGAACGGACTCCTGAATCAACACGGGCGTGGCGTGTTCGGCAAGGGAGGCCAGGGTGCCCGGGAAGACGCCCACGCTCATGGTCACCGTGAGGCTCACCACCAGCGCCAACCCAGCGGCGGCGGGCAGTGGAATCGTACGGGGCGCCGGGACGTCATCACCGGCCACGTACATCGCCACGATGATGCGGAGATAGACGTAGGACGAGATCACCGCCGTGACCATGGCGATGATCGCCAGGGTGGAGGAACCCGCCTCGATGGCCGCGGTGATCACGTAGAACTTGGCGAAGAAACCCGAGGTGAGTGGCACGCCCGCCTGGGCGAGGAGGAGCACCGCAAAGGCGAACGCCAACGCGGGTCGATCACGCGACAACCCCCGGTAATCATCCAGGCTCGTGCCGATGTCGCCCTTGCGGCTCACCACTGCGATCACGCCGAAACTGCCCGCCACCATGAATGTGTAGGCGGCCAGATAGAAGAGAGCGGCTTGCACACCGGCGGCGGTAGCCGCCTGCACGGCCACCAGAATGAAGCCAGCATGGTTGATCGACGAGTACGCCAACATGCGCTTCACATCGGTCTGAACCACCGCCAACACCGAACCCACCAGCATGGTGAGGACCGCCAACACAAAGATCACGGGCTGCCAGTCGAGCCGATAGGTGGAAAAGGCCAGGTAGAAGACTCGCAGCAGGCCGGCAAACGCCGCCACCTTCACCCCACTGGCCATCCAAGCCACACTCGGCGTGGGGGCACCCTGGTACACGTCAGGCGCCCAAAAGTGGAACGGGGCAGCGGCCACTTTGAAGCCAAAGCCCACCAGCAGCAGTGCCAAACCAGCCAGCACCAGGCCGCTATCGCCCAGAACCGTGGCGGACAGATAGTTCGAGATGTGGACGAGGTTGGTCGACCCGGTGCCACCGTAAATAAGGGCAATGCCGTAGAGGAAAAAGGCCGACGAAAAGGCCCCCAGCACGAAGTACTTCACCCCCGCTTCCTGCGAGGTGATCTTGCGCAAGTGCATCGCCGCCAGCACGTACACGGCAATCGACAGGATCTCGAGACCGAGGAACATCACGATGAGATCGTTGGCCGATGCCATCATCACGCCACCCGAGGCCGACAGCAGCATGAGCACGTAGGGCTCGGCACCGTCCATCTCCTCCCGTCGCAGCCAGCCGTCAAAGGACAAGGCGGCCAGGATCACCGCCGAGAGGATCACGAACGTAGCGAAAACCGAAAACCCGTCGACCACGATGGCACCCGCCGCCGCCGAGAACGGGCCGCGCTCGGCGTCCTGAACTCGTTGCCACAGCGGGACCGCCGCCGCCATCGCGCTCGCCGCCAGGAGCACGGTAGCCAGGGCATAACTCCCCGCTCGCAGCTGACGCGGCACGAGGGAATCCACCGCCAGGATCAGCAGCGCACCCCCGATGAGGATCATGATCGGAGCCAAACCAGACCAGGCCAGGTCGACGGTGTCGATCGGCACGGGACTGTCGAGGATTTGTTGCCAGAGGCTGGCCAGCATCACTCACCATCCTCGTCGGGGGCGTCAACGCCCACCCCCCTAGTGGCCACGGCCGGCTCGGTGTAGTCGGAGTAATTCTCCACGTGGCTCACCAGACGGGCGACGGCCGGCTCGATACGGTCGAGCATCGGCTTCGGGTACACCCCCAGGAACACGATGAGCACCAGCAAGGGAGCCATTACCAGGCCCTCCCGCCAGTTCATGTCGGCCATATCGGCGTTTTCCTCATCCGGTTCGCCGTGAAACACCCGCTGGAAAGCCCAAAGGAGGTAGAGCGCCGCCAACACAACCCCGGCGGCGGCCACCACGGTGAACCATCGCCGGGTGAGGAACGACCCGACGAGGATAAGGAACTCACCCACGAATCCGTTGAGACCAGGCAGACCGATCGAACTCAGCATGACGAGGGTGAAAACGGCGGCGAGGATCGGTGCCGATTTCTGCAAGCCCTTGAGGGAGGAGATGTCACGGGTGTGACGGCGTTCGTAAATCATCCCCACCAACAAAAAGAGGGCGCCGGTGGAAATTCCGTGGTTGAACATCTGCACCACGCCGCCCTCGATGCTCACCGTGGTGAGAGCGAAAATGCCCAGGATGATGAACCCAAGATGGGCCACCGACGAATAGGCCACCAGACGTTTGAGATCTTTCTGCATCGTGGCCACCACGGCGCCGTAGATGATGCCGATGACCCCCAGCGTCACGAGCGCAGGGGCAAAAAAGACCGACGGTTCCGGCAACAGGTAGAGGCCAAAGCGGACGAAGCCGTAGGTCCCCAGCTTCAACATCACCCCGGCGAGAATCACCGATCCCGCCGTGGGGGCCTGCGTATGGGCATCGGGAAGCCACGTATGCAGCGGGAACAGCGGCACCTTCACGGCGAAGGCCAACGCGAAGGCCAGGAAGATCCACCGAGCCGCCCCCCAGTCGAAGGGACTGGCCCCGGTGGAGGTATCCGTGACGGTCTGGCTCTCGGCAATGGTGACGAGATCGAAGTTGAGCTTCGGGTTCAGCAGTCGCTCGATCCGAACTTCGCCGGCCGCCAGGCTGGCCGCAGTGGCTGGGTCCACAGGGGTATCGGGCCCGGAGAGCACCTGGCTGGCCTGCACCGTGGCCATCTCGGATTGGATGGTGGCCACCCGGGCTTGGTTGGCCTCCACCACTCCGTCTCGGTTCAAAAACGCCAACGCCACGATGCCCACCAGCATGAGCGCCGAGCCGAACATCGTGAAGATGAAGAACTTCAAGGCGGCGTACACGCGGTCGGCGTAACCCCACCCGAGGATGAGGAAGTACATCGGCACCAGCACGATCTCGAACATCACAAAGAACACAAAGAGATCGAGCGCACAGAACACCCCGATGCAGCCACCCTGAAGCACGAGGAGCCAGGCGTAATAGGGCTTGGGGTCATGGGCCGGGGTCACCGCCACCATGGCGAGCGGGAACAGGAACCCCGACAGCACCACCAGGAACAACGAAATACCGTCGATACCGAGGTGCCACGAAATACCGAAATCGCTGATCCACACGCGATTAACCTGGAACTGGAACCCGCTGTCCTGGCGATCGAACCCAGCCAACAACGCCAGCGTGAGCGCACCGGTAGCCACCGCGAACAGCAGGGCCACCACCCGATGCAGTTCGGCGCGACCACGAGGAATCAACGACACGACGATGGCCCCCAGGAAGGGCAACACCACCGCCTGCGTCAACGGCGTGGTGACCACGTTGTTGGCGCTGACCTCCGCCAGCAGGGTGGTGAGCATCAGAACGTCACCCGAGACAGGAAGTAGGCCAGCAAGGCCACCACACCCACCGCCACGCCGAGAGCGTACGTTCGCACGAACCCGTTCTGGACCTTTCGCAGATGCACCCCACTGCGGCGCACCAGCGTGGCCACGCCGTTCACGGCCCCGTCGATGACGGTGCCATCGAAGGCGGCGGTGGCCTCAAACGCCTTGCGACCCGGTCCCCCCATGAAGGCCGCGATGGACGTGTCGTACTTCCACCCCTCCGCCATGATCGCCGGCTCGATCGGCTCCATCTTGCGCTGGTAATAGATCCGATAGGCCACCGCGATACCCACTAGTGAGCACAACACCGCCAGCACCCCCAGGCCGATCTGCGCGGAGGTGGCGACGGTGACCGCTTGCTCGTTTTCCCCCACCACTGGCTCGAGCCAGCGCTCGAGGAAGTCGGAGCGGCTACCGAAGGGCGAGTCCAGAGCGCCGGCCACCGTGGCCAGACCAGCCAGCACGACGAGGGGGAGCGTCATCTTCCACGGCGACTCATGCGGCTCAGGGGCAGCGGCATGGTCGGAGTCCCTCCATCGCTCCTCGCCGAAGAAGACCATGAACACCTGACGGCTCATGTACAAGGCCGTGAGAAGCGCCGTCACCAGACCCACGAACCACAGGGCCGGGTTTTTCTCGTAGGCGTTCAGAAGAATCTCGTCTTTCGACCAAAAACCGGCAAAGGGGGGCACCCCGGCGATGGCCAGCCACCCCACGATGAAGGTGGCCGCCGTAATCGGCATGTACTTCTTGAGATTGCCCATGCGTCGCATGTCCTGCTCGTCGTGCAATCCGTGAATGACCGAGCCGGCCCCCAAGAAGAGCAATGCCTTGAAGAACGCATGGGTGATCATGTGAAAAATGGCGGCCACGTAGCCGCCGGAGCCAATCGCCAGGAACATGAAACCAAGTTGGCTCACGGTGGAATAGGCCAGCACCTTTTTGATATCCGTCTGGGCCAACGCGATGGTGGCGGCGAAGAGCGCCGTGATGACCCCCACCCAGGCAATGATGCTCGGCGCCCAGTCGTAGCTCTGCGTGAGAATGGGGCTCACGCGGGTCATCAGGTACACGCCGGCGGTCACCATGGTGGCGGCGTGGATCAGAGCCGACACCGGCGTGGGGCCCGCCATGGCGTCGGGCAGCCACACGAAGAGCGGCAACTGGGCCGACTTGCCGCACGCGCCCAGGAACAACAAAAGCGCGATAGCCGTGGCCGTGGCGGGTGCGATGCGGGGCGCCTGTTCCAGCACCACTGAGTAGTCCAGCGAACCCACCGCGGCGAAGGTGAGGAACATGGCGCACATGAAGCCCCAGTCGCCGATGCGGTTCGTCACGAAGGCTTTCTTGCCCGCCGATGCATTGGCGTCCTTGCTGAACCAGAACGCGATCAGCAGGTACGAGCACGCCCCCACCCCTTCCCAACCCAAGAAGGTCACGAGCATGTTGCTTCCCAACACGAGCATCAGCATCGAGAACACAAAGAGGTTCATGTAGATGAAGAACTTCGAGAACTTCGGATCCCCGTGCATGTAGGAGATCGAGTACAGATGGATCAGCGTTCCGATGCCCGTAATGAACAGGGCCATCGTGATCGAGAGCGGATCAGCCAGGAAGCCCACCTCAACGCGGAAACCCCCCACCTTGATCCACTCGAACAAGGTGAGCAGGTGACGACGGTCCTCTCCCTGCTCGCCGATCATCCCGGCCAACACGATGGCCGTGGCCACGAAAGCCCCGCCACACATCGCCGTCGCCAGCCAGCCGGCGCCGGGCTCGCCCATCCGACGACCCAGAACCACCAGGATGAGGAACCCGGCTAGCGGCAACGCCGGGACGAGCCACACGAGATCAAGCATCTACGCCGCTATCCCTTCAGAACCGTCAAGTCATCGGCGGTAGCCGAGGGCTGCTTGCGGAGAAGGGCCACGATGATGCCCAGGCCCACCACGACCTCGGCGGCAGCCACCACGAGGACGAACACCACCACCGTCTGCCCGTTCACGTCGTTGAGCATGCGAGAGAACGTGACAAAGGTGAGCGTCACGGCGTTCAGCATCAACTCGACGCACATGAACATGACCAGCGGATTTCGGCGCACCAAC
The DNA here is from genome assembly GCA_009694375.1 of Acidimicrobiia bacterium. NCBI lineage: Bacteria > Bacillati > Actinomycetota > Acidimicrobiia > Acidimicrobiia bacterium. The sequence continues at coordinate 42,921 of SHVB01000015.1, read as the reverse complement.
AGGCCTACCGCGCCGATAGCGAACACCACCGAGGCGAGGATGAGATACCACACAGGGGTGACCTGAGCGATGGCGATCACGTCGATACCTCGCTCACCGTCGACGCCAACGGATCCTCTACGTAGTCGGCTCGCTTCACCTTGCGGGCCAGCACCACCGCACCAACCACGGCGATGACCAGGAGGACGGAGGTCACCTCGAAAGCAAAGATATAGGTGGTGAACAGAGACTCACCGAGTTGGGCGATGTCGGGAATCGTCTTGTTGATGGCGTTGGCGGCGGTGGCGGGGGGACGGGCTCCGGTGGCCTCGCCCCCGGTGGAGGCAAAGGCCAACAACGGCAGCGCCAGTATTCCGAGACCCACGATGCACGCGGCCACCCGCTGGCCCCCGCCGAGGGCATCGACGGAGAGGTCCTCGGCCCGATCTACCCCCAGCAGCATCAGCACGAAGAGGAACAGCACCACGATGGCGCCGGCGTACACAATGATCTGCACGGCCGCCAGAAAATTCGCTTCCTGGGCCAGGAACAACACCGCCACACCGAACAGCGTGGCTACCAGCGACAGGGCGGAGTGGACCGGATTCGCATTGAGCACGACGCCCAGCGCTCCCACGATGCACACCGAGCCAGCCAGGACGAACACCACCAGTTCAGGAGTGAGGCCTTCCAAGACGTGCATCAGTGGTGCCCGCCAGTCGGCTCGGGGGCATCCGCGTTGCCCTCCAGCGGCGCCGGTGGCACAGCCTCGGGCTCGCTCTGGCCAACCTCGGGGGGTTTCACGCCAAAGCCCAACTCACCGGACCAGGCCACGACGCCCTCGTAGAGGGCATTGCCCGAAGGAGAAGTGGCGCGTACCCAGGCGGAAGATTGGGCGGCCACCTTGTCGAGGTCGCTCCAGTCTTCCCAGGGCAGTTGCTGCGGAAGGCCGTCGTCGTCCACTACGAGTTCGGCCTTCGTGTAGATGGCGTCCTGGCGATTGGTAAACGAGAACTCAAAAAGTTTCGACTCGGTGATGGCCTCGGTCGGGCAGGCCTCCACACAGAGGTCGCAGTGGATGCAGCGCAGGTAGTTGATTTCGTAAATGAAACCGAATCGTTCGCCGGGCGACACCGGTTCATCGGGCGGATTGTCGGCGCCCCGTACGTAGATACAGCGAGCCGGACATACCCCGGCGCACAATTCGCAGCCAATGCACTTCTCCATACCGTCCTCGTAACGGTTGAGGACATGGCGACCGTGCAGACGCTCGGGCTTGTGGCGCTTCGGACCGCTGTCCTTCACATACGGGACCGTCACCATCCGACCGGACTCCGTGCCCTTGAAGAGCTTCCCGAAGGTAATCTTGAACCCCTTGAGATAACTACCCATCAGCGGATGCTCCCTTCGAGTTCGGCCTGCTCGCGCCGACGGGCGGATGTGGCTATGGCCCCGGCCAGCATCAGGTAGGCCGCCAGGCCGATCAGCAGGGCGGCCCCGGCCACCACGAAGGTGGACCATCCGGCATCCTCGGCCACGTTCAGGCTCGCCAACAGCAGCATCCAACCCAATGAGATCGGGATCAGCACCTTCCACCCCAGGTCCATGAGTTGGTCGTAGCGGAACCGAGGGAGGGTGGCTCGCAACCACACAAACATGAAGAGGAACAGGAAAAGTTTGCCGGCAAACCAGATCGGACCCCACATCAACGCCGGACCGAAGAAGGTGGGACCGGCGGGACCGCCTAGGAAGAGGGTGACGATGATGGCCGACATGGTGACGGTGTTCATGAACTCCGCCAGGAAGAAAAGGGCAAACCGAATCGACGAATACTCGGTGTGGAACCCGCCCACCAGTTCCTGTTCAGCCTCCACGAGGTCGAAGGGCGGGCGGTTGAGTTCGGCCGTCCCGGCGATCACAAAAATCACGAAGGGAACGACCCCGGTGGCGATGAGGTTCCAGCGCGGCAGGATGCCGCCGAACCCCTCCCCCGCCTGCACCAGCACCATGTCGTGGGTGGAGAGCGAGCCCGTCAACATGACCACCGCGATCACCGACAGACCGAGCGCGGCTTCGTAAGAAACCATCTGTGCCGAGGCCCGCACGGACCCCAACAGCGGGTATTTGGATCCCGACGACCAGCCCGCCAACATCACGCCGTAGACGGCGATGGACGAACACGCCAGGATGAGCAGAACACCGATGGGGGGGTCGGCCAGCTGGACATACGTCTCCCGGCCGAAGACGGTCACGATGCCCTGTTTCTCGGCGGTGAACACGCCCCCCAGGGGAATCACCGAGAAGACGAGAAACGCCGGCACGAGCGACAGGAACGGCGCCAGGATAAATATCCGTTTGTCGGCGCGGTCCGGCAAGAGGTCTTCCTTGAAGAAGAACTTGATGCCGTCCGCCAGCGTTTGCAGGATGCCGAAAGGCCCCGCTCGGTTGGGGCCGAGGCGGTTCGACATGTCGGCGTGCAATTTCCGCTCGAACCAGACCATGAACAGCACCGACACGAGCAGCAGGGCGAAAGCGATGACCACTTTCCCCAGCACGATCAAAAACACCGCCATGTCGAAGTTGCCCGAGAAGAGCGGATCTAGCGCGAACATCAGACGCTGGTCACCTGTACGTCGGTCACCAGCGCATCGGCGTCGATCAGCGATCCGGTGGCGGCGCCGGGCTGATTGATGATCACGGCGGCGGCCCCCTTGGGCACTCCGGCATCCGGGAAGGCCGTGAGGGTGACCGAACCCGTGACCGCCGTGACGGTCACGATGGCCCCCGGCTCGATGCCGAGGTGGTCGAAGTCGTGGGGATGCAACCGCAGATCCGTTCCCGACGTGAGGCCCGCCAGATTCGGGGAGTGCTGGGTGCCCACACCGAGGTCATACAACTTTCGGGTGGCCACCAGCCGCAAACGGTAGGCGTTCACCGCCGGAATCCCCACCACTGCCGGGGCGCTGAAGGACAGCACCGCCGGTCGCACCGGTTCCGGGGGAAGGGCCGGTTCGGAGGCGGATTCCTCGGCCACCGCCGCTTCGTCAGCGGTCACCACCGCCAAGGCATCAGCCACCCCGGATCCCCGCGCGCTCAGCCGGCCGACCACCACTCCATCGCTCCCCGCCGGGGAGCGGAGTAGTTCTCCGCTAATACCGGCATGGCTGGGGGCAAGCCGTTCGACCTCGGCCCAGATCTGCTCGGAGGAGGTGAGGCCCAGATCGTGGCCCAAGAGGCGGGCGATCTCGGCGGCCATCATCCAATCGGCCCGGGCCGTGCCCGGCGGCGTGATCTTCTGGATCACCGCACTCACGCGGCCCTCAAGGTTGGTGGTGGTGCCCGTCACTTCGGCCGGACCGGCGGCGGCCAGCACGATGTCGGCCCGCTGGGCCGACCCGGTGAGGAAACGATCGATGGCAATCACTGTGCCCGAGCCGGCGATGGCCTGCCCGGCCAAATCGGCATCGGGGAAGTCGGCCAGCGGATCAGCCCCGAGCAAGATGAGCACATCAATCTTCCCGTGGGCGGCGGCGGCGAGGATGCCCCGAGCGTCCAGACCGGTTTCGCTGGGCAGGTGGGCCCATCCCGCCTCGCGATACCAGTCCGACCCGGCGGCCAAGGTGGTGCGGCCGGGGAGCAGACCGGGGCTCAGGCCCATGTCCAACGCCCCGTGCACGTTGCCCCGACGCAGCGCCGATAAGAACCGCACGTGGGGGTGCGCCGCGTGGATAGCAGCGGCGGCGGCCACCACAACATCGGCCGACTCACCCACACTCGGGCGACCAAGAATCACCGTAACCGGCCCGGCGGCCAGGAGAGCGGCGGCGGCGGCCAGGGCATCGGGCTCCACGCCCCCTACCGCCTGCGCCGGCGGACCGGCGAGCAGGGCGGCCACCACATCACCGGCGGTGCCGGCGAGGGGCAACAACGTGGCGGCGGCCAGGTCCGACACGGAACTTCGGCGCGGGGCAATCTCCACCACGGTCACGTTGTCGTTCGTGACGGCATGGCGCAGCCGCAGGAAAAGAACCGGCAGTTCCTCTTTGAGATCCGGGGCCAGCAGCAACACGGTGCCGCCCGGCGCGCACGCCTCATCGATGGTGGCGCGCGGCAAACCCAGGATCACTTCGGCCGGTAGGCCGTCACCGAGTTGGGCGTCAACATGGTCGGTGCCGATAACACCCTTGGCCAACTTCGCCCACGCGTAAGCCGATTCGTTAGTGAGGCGGGCGCCCCCCAGCACCGCGATACGACCAGGCTTGGCCTCCTTGATGGCCGCGGCCACCCGGGTAAGGGCGGCGCCCCAGGATGTGGTCGCCAGGGCATGGCCGTCGTTCATCAACGGAGCACCAAGACGGTCGGGATGACCGATGTCTTCGAAACCGAAACGCCCCTTATCGCACAGCCACCCCCAGTTCACCGGATCGATGTCGACACCCTGATAACGAAGGACCTCATTGCGGCTCGCCTGCACGAGCGTGCGACACCCCATCGAGCACGACGTGCAGGTGCTCTCGGCCTGATCGAGATCCCACGGGCGAGCCTTGAACCGATAGGGCTTGGCGGTGAGCGCCCCCACCGGACAGATTTGCACGGTGTTGCCGCTGAAATAGCTGGCGAAAGGATGATCGGGGAAGGTATTGACCTGCGTCTGGTTCCCGCGATCCTGGAAATGGATGAGCGTGTCGCCCGCCACGTCCTTGGCGAACCGGGTGCAACGGTCGCAGAGAATGCAGCGCTCCCGATCGAGCGCCACCAGATCGCTGATCATGATCGGCTTCTCGAAATGTCGCTTCTCTTCCACGAACCGGCTCTCGCCGGGGCCGTAGGACATGGTCTGGTCTTGCAGGGGGCACTCGCCGCCCTTGTCGCACACCGGGCAGTCCAGTGGATGGTTCACGAGCAGGAACTCGAGCACCCCGTCCTGTGCCTTCTTGGTGATGGCACTCTCGGTATCTACCTTCATCTCTGCCGCGACGGAGATCATGCAAGCCGGCTGGAGAGCGGGGCCGCGGCCGGTGTCGATCTCCACGATGCACATGCGGCACATGCCCACCGGCTCGAGCCGCGAGTGGTAGCAGAAGCGCGGAATATAGGTGCCGGTGCGCTCGGCCGCCTCGATGACCAGCTCACCGGGCTTGGCTTCCACGGCGTTTCCGTTGATGGTCAGGATCACCGTCTCGGCCGGCGCCTTGGCGATGTCAGACACCGGCGACCTCGTTCGGCTTCGGGAGGTAGGCCTTGCCGGTAATGGCAACCGGCGACTCGCCGGTACCTCCGCAGAGGGCCACAAACTCGTCACGGAAGCGCACGATGGCCGAGGCGATCGGCGACACCGCCGAGGGACCCAGGGGACAGATGGTGGTCTGCTGTGGGGGCCAGGCGATTCCGGGGCTGATGTTGTCGCAGACGTCGAGCAGCAGCGCGATGTCGTCGGGTCGACCTTCGCCGTCGAGGATGCGGCGGAGCACCTTCTCAAGCCAACTCGTGCCCTCTCGACATGGTGTGCACTTCCCGCACGACTCGCGTGCAAAAAACCGCACCACTCGCCAGCACGCCTTCACGGCATCGGTGGTGTCGTCCATGACCACGATGGCCCCCGAACCGAGCATCGAACCGGCCGCGCCCACCGCACCGGCTTCCAGCGGGATGTCGAGGTGCTCCTCGTAGAACCAGGGGGCCGACGCGCCCCCAGGTATGAAAGCCTTCAGGGATCGACCTTCGCTGAGGCCACCGCCGTAGGCGGGGTCGAAGATGAGATCACGAAACGTCGTGACGCCAAGCTCCACCTCGTACACACCTGGCTTCACTACGTGACCCGACACCGAGAAGAGGCGCATGCCGCGGCTGGTCTCGGCGCCCAGTTCGGCAAACCGTGCGCCCCCGTTCGTCATGATCCAGGGGAGATTGGCCAGAGTCTCTACGTTGTTCACCACGGTGGGCTGCAGATAGAGGCCCTTGGCGGCTGGGAAAAAGGGCGGTTTGAGGCGGGGCATCCCGCGGTTGCCCTCGAGCGACTCGATGAGGGCCGTCTCCTCCCCCACGATGTAGGCGCCGGCCCCCCAGTGAAGCACCACATCGAGTGAAAAATCGGTACCGAGGATGTTCTTCCCGATATAGCCCGCCGCGTAGGCATCGTTCAGGGCCTGAGCGATGCGCTCTTGGGCCAACGCCATCTCACCGCGCACGTAGAGAAAAGCCTGGGCGGCCCCAATGGCATACGAGGCGATCAGCACGCCCTCGATGAGTTGGTGCGGATCCTTCTCCATAAGGAGGCGGTCCTTGTAGGTACCCGGCTCGGACTCGTCGCCGTTCACCACCAAATAACGAGGCCACACTCCCGGCGGGCAGAAACCCCATTTGGTGCCGGCGGGAAAGCCGGCTCCGCCGCGGCCCAAGAGGCTCGCCGCCTTCACTTCCTGGCCCACGGCGGCGGGCGAGATGGCCAGCGCGGCGCGCAGACCTTGATAGCCGCCGGTGGCGAGATAGCCATCGAGCGTGTGCCCATTGTCGAGGGCGAATCGGGTGGACACAATGGGGGGGGCGTCGGTGACAGTCACGGGCTCACCTCCGCTCGGGCACTACGGAGCCACACGGGTTCCTCCGCCTCGCCCGGCACCGCATTGCCAGCCCGCGTGGCGGCCGGAATCTGCTGGCGAGTTCGGGCCAATACGCCGTGTTTGGGAATCTCGTCCAGGCGCCGATCGTGGAGCAGATCGTCGATGAGGGCATCGGCCGCATCGGGGGTGACCCGGTAGAAATAGCGGTAGTTCACCTGAAGGCACGGGGCCTCCGTGCAGGCGGCGATGCACTCCACGTCCTCGACGGTGAACTTGCCGTCTTCGGTCGTATTACCGGGCTTGATGCCGAGGCGAGTTTCGATGTGGTGCAGCAACTCCTCACCGCCCACCAGCAGGCAGGCGATGTTCGTGCACACGTTGACGAGGTACTCCCCCACCGGCGCCAGTTTGAACATCTCATAGAAGGAACAGGTGCCCAACACCTCCGCGGCGGTGACTCCGATCAGTTCGGCAATGTGCTCCATGGCGTCCTCGGCCACGTAGCCGTCCTGCTCCTGGGCCAGGTGCAGGAGCGGGATGAGGGCCGATTTCGGGCGCGGGTATCGGGTGATGATCTCATGCGCCAGGATCGTGTTGTCGGCGGTGAACCGGGGCATCTTTGTGAATCCTTGCACAAGTCCGTATAGGGAAGACCCGAAGGGTCGGGGGGTGCTTTGTGCAACGTAGTGGCCCACCAACACCGAGGCCGAACTGAGGGAGCCCACGAAGCACAGAAGCGGGGAAGGCGTTAGCGGTCGACCTCACCCATGATCGGGTCCACGCTGGAAATCACGGCCACCGCATCGGCGATCAGACCCCCCCGCATCATGTGCGGAAGGGTCTGCAAGTTGACGAAACTCGGACCGCGGATGTGCATCCGGTAGGGCTTCGAGGTGCCGTCGGAGACGATGTAGCAACCCAATTCGCCGCGCGGCGACTCAACGGCCGCGTAGGCCTCGCCCGCGGGCACCTTGAAGCCCTCGGTGAAGATCTTGAAGTGGTGGATGAGCGCTTCCATCGACTCGTCGATCCGGGCTCGCGGCGGCGGGGTTACTTTCTTGTCCTGAATCCGATAGTCGCCGCGAGGCAGTTGGTCGAGAATCTGCCGAATGATCTTGATCGACTCCCGAACCTCGTTGATGCGGATGGCGTAGCGATCGAAACAGTCGCCATAACTCCCCACCACCACATCGAAATCAACCTCGTCGTAGTGCAGGTACGGAAGATCGCGGCGGAGGTCCCACGGGACCCCTGTAGAGCGCAGGATGGGGCCAGTGGCCCCCAAGGCGATGGCCTCCTCGGCCGTGATGATGCCCACCCCCTGCAGACGCTCGCGATAGATCGGCTGGCCCGTGAGCAACACGTCGTACTCGGCGAGGCTCGGGGCCACGCCATCGAGGAACTTGAGTACCTGGTCGCGCCACCCGTCGGGGAGATCCGCCGCCACCCCGCCGGGGCGTATGTAGTTGTGGTTCATGCGCAGGCCCGTGATCATTTCGAGCGTGCGGAGTCCCTCCTCACGATCACGCCAGCCGTAGAGCATCATCGAGACCGCGCCCATATCCATGCCGTTGGTGGCCAGGAAAAGCAAGTGCGAGGTCATCCGGTTCAACTCGGTGAGAAGCATCCGAATCCACTGCGCTCGCGGCGGGATGTCCTCGGCGATGCCCAGGAGTTTCTCGGTGGTGAGCGCAAAGGCCAACTCACTGAACAACGGAGCCGCGTAATCCATGCGGGTCACGTTGGTGGCGCCCTGGAGATAGGTGAGATCTTCGCCCGTCTTCTCCATGCCGGTGTGCAGGTAGCCCACGATCGGCTTGGTGCGCAGCACCGTTTCCCCCTCGAGTTCCAACATGAGGCGCAACACCCCGTGCGTAGAGGGGTGCTGCGGACCCATGTTGATGATCATTGTCTGATCTTCAGAGGGTCCCTCGCTCACCAGTTCGGCTGCCTCAGACTCCGAAAGTCGCAGCGTCGCTCCCAACTCGCGGAGCAATTCCTTCGCCCCGGCGGAGGATCGAGCGGTCATCTCCTGGGCCCCCTCGGAGGTTTCTATCCCCGAGCGACGCGGCTCCACGGTGGTCATCAGCGGGCGTCCTGGCGGTCGGCGCCTTTGAACTGCACGGGGATGCGACCCATAGCGTGGTCCTTGCGGAGCGGGTGGCCATCCCAATCTTCCGGCATCAAAATACGGGTGAGGTCGGGGTGGCCTTCAAAGATCACGCCGAAGAGGTCGAACACCTCGCGCTCGCTGGCCTCGCTGCCCGGGTGCACATCAAACAGCGAAGGACAGGTGGGGTCGTCCCCGGGCACCTGCACCCGCAAACGAAGGCGCCCACGCTCCGAGTGGGACATCAAGGTGACGACAACCTCGAAGCGCTCCGGGGTGACCCCGGGGGGCAAAGCCCGATCCGGTTCATAGGTGAGGTAGTCCACGGCAGTGACGTCGAGACACATGTTGAAACCATCCTCGTCGCGCAGAAGACGCACGACGGCGGCCAGATCGGCTCGAGAGGCGTGGAGCACGGTGTCACCGTGGTGATGGGTTACGAGCGCGCCATGCCGCCGGGGTGGCTCCGGCGCAGCCTCAGCCTCGGGGCCGGGCTCGACGACGATGTCGTCGCTCACGGTCAGTTCCTCGCGCTCAGCGAAACCGGCTGTGGCTCGGGTTGGCCATCGCGCTGCTCCACGCTGATCCCCAAGCCGGTTCCCGGGCGCCGCCGCGTGAGTTCACCGTCGCGGATCTTTTCGTGCAGCGTGTTGATCGCATGGATCAACGTCTCCGGACCGGGCGGGCAGCCGGGGGCATAGACGTCGACCGGCACGATCTGGTCTACGCCTTGCACGAGGGCGTAGTTGTTGAACATGCCACCGCTGCTGGCACAGACCCCCATGCTGATGACCCATTTCGGCTCCATCATCTGGTCGTAGATCTGGCGGAGCACCGGGGCCATCTTCTGGCTGACGCGGCCGGCCACGATCATGAGATCGGCCTGACGGGGCGACGCCCGAAAGGTCTCCATGCCGAAACGGGAGATGTCGTAATGAGCTCCCCCGGTTCCCATCATCTCCAGGGCGCAGCAGGCCAAGCCGAAGGTGGCAGGCATCACCGACATGCGGCGGGCCCATTTGACAACGTCCTCAAGTTTGCCGGTGATGAAGTTGTGATCTAGCCCTTCCAGGCCCTTACTTACGTCCCACTGCATCAGGCGGCTTCCTCGTCATGGTCGACATCGCCCTCGTGGCGTCCGTCAAGACCCACCCGACGGACGGTGGTGAGCGTGGTGCGGTCGGCCGAGACCATCGGCGACAGCAACCGCGACTGCTTGGCCGGGCCCCAATCCAGGGCGCCGTTGCTGAGCAGGTAGACGAACGAGACCAGCACCGACAGCGTGAACAGCAGCACCTCGAAGAGCCCACCAGCCCCGAGATTTCGGTAGATGACGGCCCAGGGGTAGAGGAAAATGATCTCGATATCGAACACGATGAAGATCATGGCGATGAGATAAAACCGCACCGGGAACCGTTCGAGGGTTTCCCGACCGGGCACGATGCCGCACTCATACGGCGAACGCTTGGCCACCGTGGTGGCACTGGGGGCGAGGAGTTGGGAGGCGACCCTACTGATGGCGGCGAAGAGAATCGCCAACACGGCGAGCAGGAACACCGGCAGGTACTGGCCCATGGTCCCCTCAGCCCTCCGGAATGGCCAAGGATACGCCCCGGGCAGCGGCCGATCGAAGGTCGCGGCGATGGAGCATGCTCACCGTCACACCAAACATGATGCCCGAAAACAAGGTGAGCATGGCGCCGGGGAAGCGGCGATCGCCGAGATCCCGCTTCAGGATTACCGACACCACCGGTTGGGTGAGGTCGGCCTCCGGTAGCGGGGGTGCTTCGCCGGGCACCGGCTCCGGCTCCACCACCGGCCGCACCTGGATCAACGCGTAGCGAGGGGGGTGTCGAACCTGCCAGAAGGTTGTTTTTAGTTTCCGCCCGATCCGGTCGAAGCGATTGGCATTCGCCGGCAGGTCGATCTTGCCGCCGCGCTCGAAGGCGTAGACGGTGACGTAGTCCGCCGCCGAGGAGAGATCGAGTTCTACGTTGTTGTTCTCCACGAAATACTCATCCACGGTGGCTTTGGCCTCGCCGAAACTCGTGTTCGACTCCTCAAGAATCTCCCATCCCGACAGGCTGGGTTCCACCTCGCTCTTCACCGCAGACAGAGCCGCCGGATCCAGTTCTCTCAAATCATCCACGGCCGGCATCTGCGCGGTATCGAGTACTCGGGCCAACTCAAGATCAGCGTCGAGGAGGCCGGACTCATCGGTGGCCCCGCTGCTGTAGACCACCTCGGTGACCACCCAACTCGGGTCCTCCCCGATCATGCCGATGTTGCCGTAGAGCCACCAGGTCATACCCATGATGGTGCACCAGCCGAAGAAGGCCGACGCCGCCAGGAGGAACCCCAGCCGCGATCCGAGATTGGTCGTGAGGAGCAGGACGGTCGATCCCAACAGAACGACCACCCCCACGCCCACCGCCAGGAATCCCCGAAGCTGAGGGTCCCAGGCAATGCCGGCGATCGTGTGAAGCAGCATTGCTCAGCGCTCTCCGGTCATGGTCAGAGTGTCCGATGAAGGGGCGGGCGGGATGGGCAGGCTGCCCTTGCAACCCAACGGAGGCGCATCGCCTTCAAGGCTGGATTCGTAACACGCTGCCGCCCGCAGCATCCCGTCGGAGAACATGCCATCGTCGGCTTCGGGGGTATTCGGGTTGTCGCCGAGACCCGGCATACGACCGCTCCCGACCCCGCGCTGCCCGTAGAGCACGCCGTACTTGGAGCCAGAGCGCAAGAACTCGATCAGAGCATCGAGCGTGAGGAACTGGCGCGGCACCAAGCCCGAGGTGAGGGCGAACCCGTTGGCCCCGGAACCGTCCGTGAAGTCGATGTAGTTGCTGAGGTCGGCGTTGGCCGGCGATACGTCACCATCGCGGTACGACGCCCCCTTGGTATGGCAGCGGGCACAGGAGTAGGAACCGCCAGCAGTGCCGGTCTCCAGCCCCAGGTTGAAGATCGCCTTGCCCACCGCCGGGTCCGTGTAATCGATCAACGCACCGGGCTCAAGACCCAGCCGAACCCGCAGCGCCTCTTCCGACTGCGCCTTGGCCTCGGTAGAGGTGAGTTGAATCGACCCGAGATAGGCAATCAGCTCATCGATCTGCTGACTGGTGAGCGGTCCGCCGCCGAGGGCCCCCCAGGCGGGCATCGGGCTACCCGGACGGCCGTACACGAGGACGTCACGCACCTCTTCCTCGCTGAAGCGAAGCAACACCGTGTTGATGGCGGGGGCTTTCCAGCTAACGGCGGCCACGAACTGCCCCTCCGCGCCGGTGAGGGTGTACGGCGGTGCCACCCCGCCGGTGCCCTTCGGGCCGTGGCAGCCCGCACAGTTGTACCCACCGTCGGCCGTAGGGGCGAACAGGATGCTGCCTCGCTCCACGAAGGTGGCATCGAACTGAGCGATGGCGCCCTCTTGACGAGAAGGCTCGTTGAGCCAGTAGAGCGGCAGTCCGAGCGCTGAGATCGCCAGCAGGACCAACCCCGTGCTCAGGGCCCGAGTGAGGCGGGGGCCCTCGAGAACCTCATCGGGGTAATAGGGCTTGCGATTGGGTGCGAGTTCGATCTCGGAACCGATCTCCTCACGACCGGAGCGGATATTTACGACTACGTACACCACAAAGCCGATGAGGGTAAGAACCGCCACGACAGCACCGACGGACTTCACGGTGCTAGCGGCCAACAGCGAGGGGAGGACGGCGATCATGGCGTCATTCCTTCTCCGCGCTACCAACGCAATGCGGACCCTCGGCCTCTTGGCCGGTCGTGTTGGTCCCGATCGCCGGGCCGATGATCACGATGCTCGTGTCCACCTCGATGTTTCCGTTGCTGACCGCCAGCGGGAAGCGGTCGAGACCACGGGGGGCGGGGCCACCCTTCTTCTCCCCGGCGCGGTTGTACTGCGAGCCATGACACTGGCACTCGAACCACTGGGAGGTCTTGCACTCCGGGACACGGCAGCCAAGATGCACGCACTTTTGGTAGAGCGCCGTGTAGCCGGCCTCCATGCCCGGTAGTTCTTGCTTATAGACCAAACGAGCGGCCGGGAGCGCGGCGGCGGGGTACTTCGTTACCCACATGCGGCCTTCGGGGAAATAGGCGAAGCCGGCGCCCTCGGCAATCTTGGTATCCACGCTGGCAGTGCTCCCGATGCCGATCACCGATCCGAAACCCACCCCCAGCTGCGGCCACAGGAACGCCAGGGCGCCGGCTCCAAAGCCCGCCAGCCCGAGGCCGAAGAACGTAACGATGCCCCGGTTGAAAAACTGACGCCGACTGATATCGAGCGCCTCAGGATCCGGCGGCACCCAGGCCACCGGGGCCTTGGCGCCAACGGTGGCCAACGCCCGCGATGCTTCCTCGCGCTCAACGACCGAGGCTCGCTCAACCTCTTTGCCGGTGACCGGGGCGTCGTCGTCGCTCGTGAGCGCAACGGCACCACGATCGCGACGCCGAGTTTCCCGAGCCAGTGCTCCGATGGCTTCGCCGGTATCGCGACGACGAGCACTGGCGAACAACAACACCCCGGCTAACAGCACAAGCACGGGAATGGCAATCAGTAGTGCGGTGGTGGTTTGCATAGTCGTCTCAGAGCTCCACGAACAGTCCGGCGTTCCACGGGAAAATGAAGTTGAAGCCAGGGCCTCGGAAGAACGTGCCCATCATGACCAGCACCGCCCAGTACATCAGGAACATCGTGAACAACGAGATCGCGAACTTTCGGTTCTCGGGCTTGTTGCTCGGATTGCGGTCGATGTAAGGCGACAAGATCAGGCCGACCAGCGCCATCCCGGGAAGCAGCACCCCCGCCACCATCGGATGGAACCACTTGAGCAACTCCTGCAACCCGAGGAAGTACCAGGGAGCCTTGGAGGGGTTCGGGGTTTGGTTGACGTTGGCCAACTCCAACAGCGGAGCGTTGACGAAGACGGCGAAGATGAGCAGGAAGGCCGTGACGGAAAGGGCCGCTACGAACTCGACCACGAGTAGGTGGGGCCATACGTGGACCTTGTCCTGCGGGGTGGCCTTCACATCCTGGATCGATCCCGACTTGACCACCGTGAGCAGGCGCTGGGTATGCCCGCCGGGACCGGTGACCACCGGGAGCGGAGATGACCCCACCGCCGTGGCCACGCCACCACCAGAGGTTGCCACCTCCGTGGATGCCGGGGTATCGCCCTCGGCCTTGGCCTTGGCAGCCTTGGAGCGCTGGAGGAGGTGAGCGGGGATCTTGCTCTCCGCCTCCGTGGCGGGCGCGTCGGGGGTGGCTTCGGCGCTTCCGCTGGCGGCGGCCGCCTTGGCCCGCGCTTCTTCGGCTCGTTTGCGGAGGTGTTCGGGTATCTCAGCCATCGGTGTCAGCCCCCTTCATCACAAAGGTCCTGAGATTCCGCCGTCTTTGCGCACCCGCCAGAAGTGAATCGCCATAAAGATCACGATCACGAAGGGGAGCAACAGAACGTGCAACACGTACCAGCGCAGCAGGGTGTCGGTGCCGATCTCGGCCCCACCGAGGAGCACAAAGCGCACTTGGTTCCCGAACACGGGGGTGTAGCCCATCATGTTCGTGCCCACCGTCACCGCCCACAGCGCCAGCTGATCCCACGGCAGGAGGTATCCGGTGAAGGACAGCAGCAGGGTGAGCAACAGCAGGACGACGCCTATCACCCAGTTGAACTCGCGCGGCGGCTTGTAGGCCCCGTGATAGAAGACGCGAGCCATGTGGAGAAAGACCGCCAGCACCATGAGGTGCGCGCCCCAACGGTGCATGTTCCGCACGAGCAAACCAAAGGTGACTGAGGTCTGCAGGGTGTAGATATCCGACCACGCCGAGACCGCCGTGGGCCGGTAGAAGAACATCAGGAAGATGCCGGTGATCGTGAGATGGATAAAAAGGAAGAACGAGAGGCCACCGAGGCAGAGCGTGTAGCTCACCTTCACGGCGTGGCGCTTCACCTTCACCGGGTGCAGGTGGTACAGCACCGAGTTCATGATCACATAGGAGCGGTTCCGGGGGGAGTCGGTGTACCCGTTGCGGAAGATGGACCCGGGCCGGAAGATCGAGTTCCACGCCTGGCTGGATTGGACGTTGTCCGGGAGTTTCTTCAGCGACTCGATCGCCCGCTCGGCGCCGCGCTTGTCGTTCATGGTGTCTGACACGTTGCCCTTCCTACCCCAGCCTCATGCCATAGCCATAGCCATGGGTGTTGGTGCGCTGATGAAAGTCGCCGCCGGGATCGGGGTCGCTGATCTTCCCCATGATGATAACGCCCGTGGGACACCGATCCACACAGAGCGCACAGCGGGTGCACACGTCGTCGTCGATGAGAAACACCACCTGATCGCTCGGGTCCATCCCGGGCTGATCAACACCGATCGCTTCGTCCACCGCGTCGGTGGTGACCATGTGGATGCACTTCCACGGGCAGATGTCGACGCACCCCTCGCAGAGGATGCACTCGGACTGATCGATATGGATGAACTGCTTGGGCTTGACGGCCTTGCCCAACCATGCAGCATCCACTTCCTGCAGGACGTAGTCGTCTCGGAACTCCGGCATCGGCGGGTTGGCATCGGTGCGGGCCATGGCAGCGCTAGCTCTTCCTCGCCAACGGGCGTCCGTAGGCCGTGGTCGCAACGACCTCAGCCTTGGGCTTGGCCCGGTTTTGCCACTGGGCCCAGTGATACACGTGCAGGGTGAGCGCCACGCCGTAGATACCCACCACCACCAGATCCCGGATCACCTGATAGTTGATCGTGATGGGGAGGAATCGGTTGGGTTCGAAGATGTTGGCCGGGCCGTACACGAGCCGATCGGTGCGCCAGCCCCACTCCTTGTCGGCCAAGGTGATCCACTGATGGGGGATCACGCCATACCAAAGGTTGAAGAGAATAAAGGCGAAGACGGCGGCGGCCATAGCTTCGCCCCACGTGAGGTAGCGACCGGGGGCGCGGCGCTTGCTGTATCGGACTACGGCAAGATCGCCCAGTAAGGCGACGATCACAGCTGTGGCAAACGCAACCACTCGCAGCGACTCCCTCGTGAAATTGTTCACATTGGGTCCGGCAGCACACCGAGCACTCCGGAAGGACCCCTTCGGTCTAGCACGATGACCCGACGGCGAGCACATCGCGCCACTCGGGGCAACCGCCGCCGCGCTTGGCTTGGAGTGGGGCAGAGAACGCGCCTAGGTTCGGCTCTCGATACCCCCCCGCCTGCGGAGGACCCACCCGCGTGACCGAGATCCCCGATCACCTTCTCAAGCGCTCCCAAGAGCGCCGTGCCGCCCTGGATGGCGACGCCGGATCCACCGACGCCGCGCCCCCGGTTGGACAAGCCGTGGAAACAGTCGCCACCGCCGCAGTGGCGACGCCGGTCGCGGCGGCGATCGACTTGGCCCCCGAGCCCCCCAAGCCCGAGCGTCCCGAGGTCACCGCGGCACGGCACCGGCGGAAGATTCCGATCTGGGCCATCCCGGTACTCGCCGCCCTGCCGTTGTGGGCGTACGTGTATCAAGGCACCCTGGAACCCCCTCCGGCGGGTGAGAGCGACCCCATGGTGCTCGGCGGCGAGCTCTACGCCACCCAAGGCTGCAGTGGCTGTCACGGGGCCGACGGCGGCGGCGGCATCGGTCCCGCCTTCGCCGGGGTACGGGAAACGTGGGTCGACCCACTCGACCAGATGATGTGGGTACGCCTCGGCTCAGCCGGTTGGCCTGGCACCACCTACGGCAACACCGACAAACCGAAGAAAGGCGGCATGCCCCCCTACCCCGACTTGAACGATCAGGAACTGGCGCAGGTCATCCTCTATGAGCGCACCGAGTTTGGTGGTCTCGACCCACTGAGCGAGGAATATGCCCTCCTGGTGGAAATCGCCGACGGCATGACCACCTTCGCCGATGCTGGCCTCGGTGAGGTCTCCACCACGGTGGCGGTAGACGAAGCCAACCTCGCTGCGGGCTGACCCGCCCCGGTGGCATCGACCCTTTCGCCCGGCAGACTGAAGACGTGACCAGCCCTCACCGCCACGACGTCCTCATCATCGGCGGTGGCCCCGCCGGTGCCGCCGCCGGACATTGGCTGGCCCGCGCCAACCGTGACGTGGTGATCGTGGAGAAGAAGACCTTCCCCCGCGAAAAGACCTGCGGCGACGGCCTCACCCCTCGAGCGGTCACGCAGATCCAAGCTATGGGGCTGGAGGAGCAGGTAGCGGCCAACCACCACCGCTACGACGGCCTGCGCTGTATCGCCCACGGTAAGACGCTCGAGATGACCTGGCCGGAACATCCGGTGCACCCGAGCTATGGCTATGTGGTTCGCCGCCGCGACCTCGACACCATGGTGGCCGCCGAAGCGGTTACCCGAGGCGCCACCCTGCTGCAGGCCACCGAAGCCCTCCGACCCATTCTGCGCGACGGACTACTGGCAGGCGCCGTCGTGAAAGACAAAGAAACCGGCGAGGAACGCGAGATCCACGCCCGCTACGTGGTGATCGCCGACGGTTCCCTGTCGCGATTCGGACGGGCCCTCGGCAACCAGCGCGACAAACGTCTTCCCCAGGGCATGGCCATCCGGGGCTACTTCGAAAGCCCGATGCACGACGAACCCTGGATCGAGTCTGCCCTCGATGTGCGCGACCGCAACGGCGATGCCATGCCCGGCTACGGCTGGATCTTTCCCTGCGGCGACGGCACCATCAACGTGGGCATCGGGTTGCTGTCCACCTTCCGCGGCTGGCGGGACATCAACACCTCCTACCTGATGAAAGAATGGGCCGCCACCGCCCCGGAGCACTGGGGCATCGACCCCGAGGCCATGCTCGGCGAGGCCACCGGCGGCCGTCTGCCCATGGCGGGATCGATCAACCCGAAGAGCGGACCGACCTGGATCGCCATCGGTGATGCTGCTGGTTCGATCAACCCGTTCAACGGTGAAGGCATCGACTACGCCTACGAGACCGGCCGGATGGCGGCCGGCCTGCTCGTGGAAGCTCTCGAGACCGGCTCCGCGATGCCGTTGTCGCGCTATCCCGATCTGCTCGAGGAGGAGTACGGCCTCTACTTCCGGGTCGCCCGTGCCTTCGCCATCGTGATCGGACAGCCCGAACTCATGCAGCAACTCACCCGGGTGGGGGTGCAGTCACAGTCGCTCATGGAATGGGTGCTGCGCATCATGGCTAACCTCCTGCGCCCCGACGAACTCGGCCCCGCCGAGTTGGCCTACAAGGCCGTCGCCCGGATTGCCCGCATCGCTCCGGAGCGCATCCCCGCCTAAGTGGGGATCGGGGCATCCAGCGTCGCCCCGCCACGCCGTACACCCCCAACCCCAGGTAACAACCAAGCTTCGATCACTACGGCGAGGACAGGGCGGGTGCATCAGGAGCGAGGACGGCAACATCTTCGAGCGCCGCGAGGTCGATCACTCGCAAGGGCGTGGCCGCTGACGGGCGCCGCCGGAAGAGGTGCTTGGCATCGGTGGGGGTGGTGACAAGCGCCCACAGCCCAAAGATGGTGGCCACCACCAGGGCCCCCGTCATGGTTTCAGCTTCGCCCACGGCACTCGCCGACAATCCCCCCAGAGCAGCCCCGAGGGCCTGCGAACCCATCAGGAGCCCCACGGCGATCCCCATCGCCGAGGCGCGATGGTCGCGTTCCAGGCGCAGGCCGATCACCGTGTTGGAGGGAATCGATACTGCGAAAATCCCCCCGGTCACCAGGAAGGCCGCGAAGGCCAGTGGGCCCCCCGCCCCCAGCCAGAACAACGGAGCCGCCACCCCGGCCGCCACCACGCAACAGCGGGCGGCATTGCGCAACAACGAGGCATCCGAACGAGCTCCCGTCGCTACCAAAGCCGTTCCGAACAACGTGCCGATGGGCACCAAGGCGGCGAGGAGGCCGAGCAGATGAGGGGAGAGATCGTTGGAGAGCGCGTAGGGCACAATGAGCGCCTCCACCACTGTCCCGGCGGCGCCCGCCACACAAACAATGCTGAGGGCGCGCCGAACCATCCGGTCGTGGAACAACGCCGAGCCACCCTCGCGCAGCGAACCACCCACGGTGGCGCGTCGAGCGGCGGGACGAGCCGCCGCCGTATCACGCAATCCGAACAGGATGACCGCCGACACCAAAAAACTGATCGAGTTGAGCAGCAGTACGGCACGGACATCGAATACCGCTAACAGCAGACCCCCCAACGCGGTTCCGAGGACCAGCGATGACTGCACCGAAATCCCCGCGAGGGCCAACGCGCTGCCGTAGCGATTCGCCGGTACGAGATCAGGCATGGCGGCGGCGCGGGCGGCTTCGAACGGCGGGGTGGCCAGACCGGCCAAGAACGCCAGGACGAGCAACCCCACCACCGGCATCGAAATCAGCATCGCCGCGAACAACCCCGCTCGCAGGACATCGCTGACCACCATCACGGTGATCCGCCCAAAGCGATCGGCGAGGGTGGCCAAGACCTGCCCAATCCCCACGAAACCAGCCAGCGATACGGCCGTGACCGCAGCGGCCCAGGCCGACGATTGGGTTTGCTCGTAGATCAGCACCGTGAGGGCGATTCGGCCCACCCAGTCGCCGAGCAGCGAAACAATGTCGGCGGCCCAAAGACGGCGAAAGGCGGGGATCGACAACGGGGAGAGCAGCAACGCGGCGCGCCGTTGAACGATACCCATCCATTCGCCAATCATACCGAGAAGGATATGGCTACCATGACCCTGCGCACAAGGATGAACACGCAGAGTGGTGCTATGATGGGGTGTCCCCGGAGGCGACTACGGGATCACCCGCCCCAACGCCCGACGGCATTCCGTCCCGCACATCCTGGGCCAGAGCCTTTCGTACCCAGAACCAAATCCAGATGCTCACTGGCATCAGTACGAGACACAGGAACTGTGCCCCGGTAAATCCGAAGGTTCGAGCATCGTTGACCCGCAGCGAGTCGCTGGCGAATCGGGCCACGCCGTAGAAGCCACAAAAGATCGCCACCGCCGTGCCCGGGCCGACGCGCTCCTTACGGATGTAGAGAAGCCAGGTCAAGATCGCAAACAACACGATCATGTAGAGCAACTCGTACAGCGCCGTTTGGTGGAACACCAGTCCCGGCTCTAGAGGAATGGCCCCCAGCGTCGGCTCTCGGAAAGTGCCGCCGTCGTAGCGCACCGCCAACGGGAACGTGGTGATTCGTCCAAAATGCTCACCAACGGCGTAACAGCCGATACGTCCGATGCCAAGACCCGCGGTGAGGCCGTAGGCACAGCCATCGAGACTGTTCCAACGAGTGAGCCGATTCCAGCGGCTGTAGACCGGGTAGCCGACGATGATGGCCAGTACGAAGCCCCCCGAGAACTGCAAGCCGCCCTGCCAAATCGCCACGGCATCAAGCGGTGACTTCACCTGATCGAGGTGGGTGAGCACCCAGGTGATCCGGGAACCGATCACCCCAGCTACCACCATGCGCATCGCCAGCGAGTAGGTAACGTCGCGAGGAATGCCGTACTCCTCGCCGTAGCGACCGGCCAGGAACGCACCGACGATCACGCCGACCGCCACGGCCAACCCGAAGACGCGTAACGAGATAGGCCCCAGCGCGATGGTAGGGAACGTGGTGTAGGGAATAGCCGCCAAGGAACTCAGCATCTTGTCAGTGTGCCGTGTCTATCGTGGCTCGTGCCAGCCACCGAGGGGGGCCGCTAGCGCGTGGGCGGGATCGGTTCCCCAAGTACCCTGGTCGTAAAGGCTCACCGGCTGCGGAGCCGCGATCACCTTCTCGAAGATGCGCCATTGCTCATCGAGCGCGTCGCCTCGCCCAAAACGCCGCCCGTCCCCGATGAAGGCATCTTCGAGGAGCCGCTGGTACGCCTCTTGACGGTGGCCAAAGACCTCCTCGAAGTTCACCTCCAAATCCACGGGACGACTGGCCAGATCGTCGCCCGGTGCCTTGGTCTGCAGGTGGAGCAACACACTGTCGTTCTGGTCGAGGCGGAACCGGAGCCGGTTGGGATCCGGTTGCGCGGCCCCCTCCGGCGTGAAGAGCAGGCGCGGCGGCGCCTTGAACTCGACGACCGCCTCGGTGGCGGTGACCGGGAGGTGCTTGCCCGTGCGGATGAGCCAGGGGACCCCCGCCCAGCGCCACGAATCAATCTCGAGGCGAAAGGCCACGAACGTCTCCACGTCGGAGCCGGCGGTGGCCCCCGCCTCATCGGCGTAGCCGCGGTACTGCCCGCGCACCACCTCGTAGGGTTCGACCGTACGGATCTGACAGAACAGTCGCTTGCGCTCATCACGAAGCGCGTTGGCATCCGCCCTGAGGGGGGGATCCATGGCCAGAAGCGCCACGATCTGCAGGAGATGGTTCTGCACGACATCGCGCAATGCCCCAACCGATTCGTAGAACGCGTGGCGACCCTCCACCCCAAAAGATTCCGCCATAGTGATCTGAATGTTTGAGATGTAGCTCCGGTTCCAGATCGGCTCCAACATCGAATTGGCGAAACGAAACACCAGTAAGTTCTCCACGGCCTCCTTCCCAAGAAAGTGGTCGATCCGGAACACATCGTCCTCGGCGAACCTGCGTTCCAGAATCTCGTTGAGCTCTCGGGCCGAGGCGCGATCTCGACCGAAGGGCTTCTCCACCACCACCCGCGCTCCGGTGGTCAGGTCATGTTGCTCAAGGCCCAGCACCACCCCGTTGAACAGCTCCGGAGGGACGGCGAGGTAGAAGATCGGGTGCTGCGAGCCAAGGGCGGCGAGGCTGGCCGCCAACGCCCCGAACGACGCTGAGTCCCGGTAATCGCCCTGCACGTAATGCAGCTGAGGGGCCAAGCGTTCCCAGGCCATTTCGTCCACCGCCCCCTGTGCCTCGATGGCCTCCCGTGCGATGCGGACAAGCCCCTCGTCACCGCCACCGGAAGACGCGAAGCCCACCACCGGCAGGAAAAAGTCGGCGGCTTTGGCCATCTCGTAGATAGCCGGAAAGATTTTCTTTCGGGCAAGATCGCCGGTGGCCCCGAAGAGCACCAACGCGTCAGACACGACCGGCGTAACACTCACGGAGTGGCCGCACGCGGGGACCCGTCGGCAGAAACGGCATGCCCGCCAAACTGCTCGCGTAGGGCGGAAACCGCCCGCATGGCGAGGCGATCGTCGTCCTGGCTCACGAAGCGGGCATAGAGCGCCGCGGAGATCACCGGGGTGGCCACCCCGCGTTCGATGGCCTCTTGCACCGTCCAGCGACCCTCGCCGGAGTCCTGCGCAATTCCTTCCAGTCCTTCCAAGCCCGGTCGCTGCTCCAGCGCCCGCACCAACAATTCCAGCAACCAGGAGCGCACCACACTCCCCTCCCTCCAGGCGCTGAGCGCACCGGTGACATCAATATCGAGGCCCGATCGAACCAATAGTTCGTACCCCTCGGCATAGGCCTGCATCAGGCCGTACTCGATACCGTTGTGCACCATCTTGGTGAAATGGCCGGTGCCCGCGGGGCCGGTGTGCACAAAGCCACCGGCCGGCGCCAGAGCATCGAAGATGGGCTGCGCCACCGCCACGTGGGCTGGCGTACCCCCCACCATGAGGCAGTACCCCTCGCTCAGACCCCACACGCCGCCGCTCGTACCCGAGTCGATGAAACCCACTCCACGCTCGGCGAGCGCGTCGGCGCGACGGGTGCTGTCACGCCAGTTGGAGTTGCCGCCTTCGATCACCACGTCATCGGGTGCGAGTAACGCGGCGAGAGTGGTGACGGTCTCCTCGGTGGGATCCCCGGCGGGCACCATCACCCACACCAGTCGGGGGGAGGGCAGCGCCGCCACCAACTCCTCCAGTGTCGCTACCTCCGAGGCCGAACTGAAGGGATCGAACCCCACCACCTCATGACCATGTTGCCTCAGGCGCTCCGCCATGTTCGCGCCCATCTTCCCGAGTCCGACCATGCCCAACTTCACTGCGCCACCTCCACTAGCTCAAGCCAAGGTACCCGACCGGCTCGGACACCGATGCTCCGCAATGTTCGCAAATCGCCGGCGGCTTGGGCGTGCTTCAGGTGCCCGAAACCGAAGTTTTGTCCGGGGATCGGAATCTCCTGCTCGTCCACCGACACGGCCTGCACACACACAATCGCCGACGGGCCTCCCTTGTGTAACTGGCCGGTGGAATGGAGGAACCGGGGCCCAAACCCAAGGCTCACCGCCACCCGAAGACGATCGCGTAACGCCACCCGGGCTGCCTCCAGCAACGTCACATCATGGCCACCGGGATCGCCGAAGATCTGGAGCGCAAGGTGGTCTCCCGGTTGGACCAGCAGGAGCAGGTCAGCGAGCGACTCCTCCGCCACCGCCGCACCGCCCTCGGCCAGCACCGCGTTGGTGGCCGCTTTGGCGGCGGCCACGTTGGGCTGATCGAAAGGCTGCACGCCAATCGCCGCCCCCACCCACGCGGTGGCCAGTTCCATGGTCACCACTAGGTGCCCAACGTCGCGCGGCGAGGACCCCGAAGGCACCACGATCACCGGGTGACCAGCCGCCACCAGTTCCGGCTGCGGCTCCCCGGCGAGAAAAAGCCGGTCGGGGCCGTACACCTCGGGCGGGCCGAGGGGTTCTCCCACAATGGGCACCGCGCCGGTGCCCCCCTTCCCGAGCGACTCCGCCAGTAGCTGCTCGATCCATCCACCGAGGCTCTCGACGGTCGGATCGAGCAAGAGAGTCACTTTGTCGCGGCCCACTCGCACTCCCGCCGCGATGGCACTGGCGATGCGCAGCGCCGGGTTCTCCCCGGGCGGCACCGCCGGGCCACTATCGGCCAACGCCTCCAGGCCACCCCGCAGCAAGGCGGCCACATCAACCCCCATCACCAGACCGGGGACGATGCCGAAGAGCGACAGGGCCGAATACCGGCCACCGATATCGGGCCGGTTCTCGAAGACCTCGGCAAAGCCACGCTGGCGCGCCAAGTCACCCAGGGCGGAACCAGGGTCCGTGATGACGGCGAATCGACCCGCGCCGTTGGCGCGCGCCCAGGCCCACTCGAGGTGACTGCGGGTCTCAATGGTCGACCCAGACTTGGACGAGGCGATGTACAGCGTGCGTTCCGGTCGGCACGAGGCGGCGATCCGCCCGATCGCCGCCGGATCGGTGGTGTCGAGCACAGACAGACGGGGGCGTCCCGGGGCGGACTCATAGGTACAGGAGAGCACCTCGGGGAACAGGCTTGAGCCACCCATGCCCATGACCACCACATCGTCGATGTTCCCGACAAGGGCGTCGCACCGAGCCCGCAGCGCAGGCAAGGCGGCCAACCCTTCGGCCACCACCGGTATCCATCCAAGACGGTCGGCTACCTCGGTGGGGTCCTCACTCCACAAGGTGTAGTCGGCCGCCAACGCACGGGCGATGGCGTCGCGCGCGATGAGTTCAGCGGCCACCCCTGCTCTGACGGTGTCAAAGGTGGTCATCAAAGGTGGCCTGGCCCCGAAGAGGGGTCCATGGCGGCAGCCGACGCGTGGGCGATGGCACCAACTTCGTCGATGTCATCGTCGCTATGAGCCAGGCCGGGGAACATGACTTCGTACGGCCCCGGCGCCAACGCCACCCCCCGGGAAAGCATCTGATGGAAGAACTCGGCATACCGGACGCTGTCGGTGCGTTGTGCGCTCGGATAATCGGTGGGGGCTTCATCACCGAAGAACAGACCCACCAACGAGTCGACCCGGGGCACGATGGCCGCAATGCCCGCGTCGGCAAAGGCCGCGCGCAGGTGGCCCGCCAAGCGTTCGGCCCGAGTGCGGAGGAGCTCATAGGCGGCATCGTCGAGCATGCCCAGCGTGGCCAAACCGGCCGCAGTAGCCAAGGGGTTCCCCGACAACGTGCCGGCTTGGTACACCGGACCCAACGGTGCCACCTGGTGCATGACATCGGCACGGCCCCCGTAGGCCCCGATGTTGAGGCCACCCCCGATGACCTTGCCGAAGGTCGTGAGGTCGGGCGTCACCCCCGCGGTGTGCTGCGCGCCTCCCCTCGCCACCCGGAACCCGGTGATCACCTCGTCGAAGATCAACAGCGCCCCCACGCGGTCACACTCGGTCCGCAGAGCCTGAAGGAAGCCAGCCTGCGCCGGCACCAGACCCATGTTGGCCGCCACGGCCTCGATGATCACGCACGCCGTATCGGTATCGAGTTCCGGAACTTGGTTGTAGGACACCACCCGGGTGTCGGCCACCGCGGCGGCGGTCACCCCCGCCGAGCCCGGTAGTCCGAGGGCAGCGAGACCGCTGCCCGCTTCGGCGAGGAGGAGGTCGCCGTGGCCGTGATAGTTGCCCGCAAACTTCACGACCGTGGGGCGACCGGTGTACCCACGCGCCACCCGCACCGCCGACATGGTGGCTTCTGTCCCCGAGGCCACCAATCGCACCATCTCCACCGAGGGCACGCACGCCGAGATGGCTTCGGCGATCACCACCTCCGCTTCCGTGGGAGCGCCGTAGGAGGTGCCATCCACCGCGGCCTTTTGGATCGCCTCGACGATCACCGGATGCGCATGACCGTGAATGATGGCCCCATAGGACTGCACGAGGTCCAGGTAGCGGGTGCCTTCCACATCCCAGACGTAAGCCCCTTGTGCCCGCGCCACGAAGTAGGGAGTTCCCCCCACACTCCGAAAGGCCCGGACCGGGCTATTGACCCCCCCGGGGATCACGCGCGTTGCCCGCGCGAACAGGGCGTCGTTGGTGCGGTCGCTAGCCACCGCGAAGCCCCTCGGCAACCTCGCGGGCCAGGTAGGTGAGGATGATGTCAGCGCCCGCTCGCTTGATCGCTGTGAGGTGCTCCAATGCCACCGCATCGCCATCAATCCAGCCACGTTCCGCCGCCGCCTTGATCATGGAGTACTCCCCGGAAACGTGATACGCCGCCACGGGCCGATCGGTGATGGCGCGGGCGGCGGCGATCACATCGAGATACGCCAAGGCCGGCTTCACCATGATGAGATCAGCCCCCTCGGCGATGTCGGCGCGAATCTCCGCTTGGGCCTCGCGGTGGTTACGCGGGTCCTGCTGATACCCCTGCCGGTCGCCCCCATCGGCAATCGACACGTTCACTGCGTCGCGAAAGGGCCCGTAGAGCGCCGAGGCGTACTTGGCGGCGTAGGCCAGGATGGCGGTCTGCTCATGGCCGGCGCCATCCAGCGCCCCTCGGATGGCCCGCACCTGGCCGTCCATCATCCCCGACGGTGCCGTGATGTCCGCCCCCGCCTCCGCCTGGGCCACCGCCACCCGCTCGTAGAGACGCAGCGAGGCATCGTTGTCCACCTCACCGCCATCGGTGACGATTCCGCAGTGCCCGTGGTCGGTGTATTCGTCGACGCAGAGGTCGGCGATCAACACCACGGCGTCGCCCACCTCCGCCCGCAGGTCCTGGAGCGCCAGTTGCACAATCCCTTGCGGGTCCCATGCCCCTGAGCCCTCGGCATCCTTGTGGGCCGGTATGCCAAAGAGCATGACGGCGGGCACACCGAGAGCGGCCAGTTCCAGAACCTCTCGGCGCAGCGATTCCCGGGTGTGCTGCACCACTCCAGGGAGGCTGGCAATGCCCTGGGGGTCGCTGATTCCCTCCCGCACGAAGAGCGGGGCCACCAGGTCGTCCACGGTCAGTCGCGTTTCGGCCACCAGGCGTCGCAGGGCCGGAGTGCGACGGAGCCGACGGAGTCGTTGCTCGGGGAAAGCCACCACCGGAGGCTACCGGGGAGCGTGCTCCACCAAGGAAGCGAGTCGTTCCAGCGGGAGGTTTGTGAGGCTGTCCACCACGAGATCGGCCGTGGCGAAGTTGTTGTGCAATGTGATCCGACTCGGCACAGCCACCGCCCACATCCCCGCCCTCTGGGCGGCGCTGATGCCGTGGGCGGAGTCCTCCAGAGCCACACAAACGCTCGGCTCCACGCCGAGATCGGCGCAGGCCTTGAGATACACATCCGGCGCGGGCTTACCGATTCCACCCACTTGATCAGACCCCACGATCCCTCCAAAGCGGGCCAGCAGACCGAGGCGGGCGAGGTTTGTCTGCAGCCAATCGGTCGACGACGACGACGCCACCCCTAGAGCCACCCCGGCGGCGGTGGCGGCATCGATCAGTGTCTCCACTCCCGGCAGCGCGGGCAGGGCCAGCAGCGCCGAGCGGCGCGCCGCTGCTTCGACGGGGCCGTTGTAGATTCGTTCGAACGCCGATCGCTCGAAGCCGGTAACTCCCGCCGCTGCGCACAGGCGGGTCCACGAGGCCTCGTCAGCTTTGCTGTTGGTTCCGACGATGGTGGCCCACGCCGCAACACTCAGCGAATGCCCTTCCTCCGCAAAGGCGGAGGCCGCCGCTTCATAGATGATCCACTCGCTGTCCATCACGAGGCCGTCGAAGTCGAAGACCACTGCCTCCAGCATCACGGTGTCGCCCAACGCAAGAGCGCCGCCACCAGACCGTCGATGGTGTGCTCGGACGCGGCTACCTCCACCGAGAGTCCGTGGCGATGAGCGGTAGCGGCCGTGACCGGACCGATACAGGCCACCACCGGCGGCAATCCGCCCGGACCCACCGCGTCCAAGCAGCGCTCCACCGAGGAGGACGAGGTGAAGGTGATCACGTCGGCAGCCGCGATAGCGGCGCGCTGCTCTTGGGATACCGCCGCCGCCACCGTGGCGTAGGCGTCGGCCACCTCCACCTCCCAGCCCCGGGCCCGAAGGCCCTCAGGCAGCACATCGCGCGCCACTTCGGCGCGCACCACCAGGAGGCGGCCGGGCCCGTCGGGGAGCGACTCCAGTAAGGCTTCAGCCACAAACTGCTCCGGCACGAGATCGGCGCGAATGTTCCCGACCGCCAAGGCGGCGGCGGTGCCGGGGCCAATGGCCGCCACCTGAGCGGCGCCGAAGGCGCGTGCATCCGGCAGGGCCGCTAGAAGCCGCTGCGCTCCGTTGGGGGAGGTGACCACCACCCAGTCGAAGGAGCCGAGGCGACCCACGGCGGCGGCCAGGCTGGCCCCGCCGTCGGAGGGCGCCACGATATCGATCAGCGGCACTTCGATCGCGTCGGCGCCCAGCGCGCGCAGGGCAGCCGACAGTTGCGAGGCCTGTCCCCGAGTGCGGGTCACCACCACCCGGCGGCCTGACAGCGGACGACCTTCGAACCAGGCCAGGTCGAGGCCGGCCACCTCACCCACCACGATCACCGACGGGGCCAGGAGATCATGATCGGCCAGGGTGGCGAGGGTGGCGCGCACGGTGCGCTGGTTGGCTCGGGTGCCCCAACGCACCGCCGCCGCGGGGGTGAGCGGCGACAACCCCCCCGCCATCAACTCCGCCGCAATACGGCCGATGCGGGCCACCCCCATCAGGATCACAATGGTGCCGCCGAGGTGAGCCACCGCCCGCCAGTCGACCGATCCGTCCTCGCCCACGGCGGGGTCCTCATGGCCGGTGACCACCGTGAAGGAGGTGGAACTGTGCCGCAGGGTGAGAGGGATGCCGGCGTAGGCGGGCGCGGCGATCGCCGAAGTGATCCCCGGCACGATCTCAAAGACCACACCCGCCGCCGCCAGGGCCGCCGCCTCCTCTCCCCCTCGCGCGAACACAAACGGGTCGCCTCCTTTGAGACGCACGACAGTGGCGTGCTGACGACCCTTCTCCACCAGGAGGGCATTGATCTTGTCCTGGGTCATCGTCACCCGGCCGGGAGCCTTGCCCACACTGATCCGCTCCGCATCAGCGGGCGCCAACTCCAACAGGGCCGCCACCGACAGTCGGTCGGAGATCACCACATCGGCCCGGCGCAGCACTTCGGCGGCCCGTACCGTCAACAGACCAGGGTCGCCCGGACCGGCCCCGACCAGGTAGACGGTCATCGACTCACCCCGCCCCCTGAAGGGCAACCGAACGCAGGATCACCATGGCCCGCACGGTAGACCGCCCCCTCCCCCCAACGGGCCGGGAACGCCCCTCCCCCTCGACGAACCCTCACCGGCCCAGGAGCTCGTGACCACCGTGGGCGAGGAGATGGCGCGCCACCGCAGCGCCGTCCCGGCCGGTCTGGCGAAGGACCGTGCCACCATCCACCGACAGCAGACGCCCCTCGATGGTCACCTCACCGCCGGAGATCGTGGCGTAGCCCGCCGCCGGCAAGGAGCAGTCGCCACCGAGTGCAGCGAGAAAGGCGCGCTCGGCATCGACGCACCGTCGGGAGTCGGCGTGCTCGATGGCGGCCAGCACGTCGGCGAGGTTCTCGCCCGCCCGGCACTCGATGGCCAAGGCACCCTGGCCCACCTGGGGAAGCACCACGTCGGTGGAGATCCGTTCGGCGATGTGCTCGGCCAAGCCCAAACGATCCAGCGCGACGGCCGCCACCACGATGGCCGCGTGATCAGCCGCCTTGGCGAGGCGCGTGTGCATGTTGCCTCGTAGACCCACAAAGCGCAGATCCGGGCGCGCGGCGGCAAGTTGCGACTGGCGCCGAAGCGATCCCGTGGCCACCTCGGCCCCGACGGGCAAGTCAGCCAGGCGGCACCCCACCAACGCATCGCGGGCGTCGCCGCGCTCAGGCACCGCCGCCATCACCAGACCCGGTGCGCTCAGGGAGGGGAGGTCCTTGGCGCTGTGCACCGCTAGGTCGGCGCGTCCATCGAGCACGGCGGCCTGCACCTCTTTCACGAACACACCCTTGCCCCCGATTTCCCAGATGGGACGGTCGAGTTGACGATCGCCCTGTGTCTCCACCACCACCAATTCCACGGTGATGCGGGGGTCGGCCGCACCGAGCAGGGCCGCCACATGCTCGGCCTGCCACCGGGCCAAGGGACTTCCGCGCGTAGCCGCCCGGAGGGGGCGCACTATTGCGGCGGCGCGGCGTTGTCGTCGAGACCGAAAAGCTCGCGCAATGATGCCACCAAGCGATCACCGCGGGGTGAACCGGCGGCGTCTTTCAGAACCACCGAGGGGTCGTGCAACAACTTGCTGATGATTCCCCGGGTCAGACCCTCCACCGCCTCGGCCTGCGCGGCATCAAGGCCGTTGAGCCGACCACCGAAACGACCAAGTTCGGCTTGGCGGAGTTCCTCAGCCCGCTCGCGCAGGGCCACGATCATGGGGGCCACCTGCCGAGCGGAGGTGTCGCCGAGGTAGCGGTCGAGTTCGTTGTCGAGAATCTCCTGGACCAACGCCGCCGCCGAGCGACGGGCGGCAATCCCGGCGTCGGCAAACCCGCGGAGGTCATCCATATCAAGCAAGGTGACCCCGGGGAGGTGCCCTACTGCGGGATCGATGTCTCGAGGAACGGCAATGTCCACGATGAGTAACGGCCGACCACCCCGGGCGGCGACCGCGGTTTCTACGTCATCGGCTCCCAACAGCGGGGCGGCCGCCCCGGTGGAGGAAAGCAGCACGTCGATGTTGGTGATCGCGGCGGGCACGTCGATGAGCAGGACGGACCGCCCCCCCACGCGGGCGGCCAACTCCGTGGCCTTCTCCTCGCTCCGGTTGGCCAGCAAAATCTCGCTGCCGGCCTTCGCCAGCCCGAGCACCATCGCCGCTCCCATCTCCCCCGTTCCGAGCACCAGCACCCGGCGACCAGCCAGGCTCCCGAGGCGGTCAGCGGCCATGGCGACGGCGGCCTGGGACACCGAGGTGATACTCCGGGCGATACCCGTATCGGTGCGAGCGCGCTTGCCAGCTTCCAGCGCGTGGCGGAACAATAAATTGAGGACGGGACCCGAGGCGCCTTCGTCGCGGGCAATCTCCCAGGCAGCCTTCACCTGGCCGAGGATCTCGCTCTCCCCCAGTACCGCTGAGTCCAGGCCCGCCGCCACCGCAAATAAGTGAGAGGCGGCGCTGGCATCGTGATGGACGTAGAGGTGGTCGGCGAAATCCTCGGGAGCCAGGAACGCCACTTCGGCGAAGAATTCGCGCACATCCCGGTAGGCACCGTGGAACCGCTCCGCCGCCACGTAGACCTCGGTGCGATTGCAGGTGGAGAGCACCACCGCCTCGGAGACGTCTTCACGGGTGATCAGGTCGTGGAGGGCCTTGGGAAGCCGGGCATCGCCGATTGCCATCCGCTCGAGCAGGTCGAGAGGTGTGCTGCGGTGGTTAAGCCCGATAACAACGACGGACACGCGGCGATCTCCTAAGGATGGAAGACCGGGGGAGACGGTTCGGCGGGGGCGAGAGCATTCTGCAACTGCTCACGCGCCTCGTCGATACGACCAGCCCGGACGAGCTCAAGCATTCCCGAATCGAGAGCCGATCGCCAATCCGCGCCCAGGGTGGGTCGTCCCTGCGCCACTAGGCCGGCACGGCCCTCCGCCAACAGGTCGATCAGGATGTCGTATTCCGGTCCGAGTTGCCCCGCCAGTTGGTCGCGGAGCCAACTAGCCAGCGCCGGGCTATGCCCGGCGGTGGAGACGGTTACCAAGAGCCGTCCCTGGTCGAGCCGGGCCGGCAGCGTGTAGGCGCAGCGCTCCGGATCGTCGGCGGCATTCACCCAGATACCCGCCGACTCTCCGTCGTCGAACACGGCCTGGTTAGCGGCGGGATCGTCGGTGCAGGCCACCGCTAACCGGTACCCCACCACCTCATCTCGCTGGTAGGGCCGCTCCTCCCAGGTCACCGCCAGGTCGCGTACCGCCTCCGACACCACGGTGGCCACCACATGCACCACCGCCTCGGCCGCGAGTAGTCCCTGGATCTTCTCCACCGCTACGGTCCCGCCGCCCACCACCAGCACGCGCCGCCCGGTAAGGAGCAAGTTCACGGGGTACGCCGGCCCGCTGACCGGCATCAGCCCACCGCCCCAACGACCGGCGGCCCCCCCGCCTTGCGCTGCTGATAAAAGCTGAGGATCTGCAATTCGATGGCGAGATCTACCTTTCGAAGCGACACCTCTTCGGGTACCGCGATCATGGTGGGGGCGAAGTTCAAGATGGACGACACCCCCGCCGCCACGAGACGATCGGCCACCGACTGCGCGGCGTGAGCGGGGGTAGCGATGATGCCGATGGACAGCGCTCGCTGTTCGGCGATGTCGGGGAGATCATCGATTGAGCGCACCAGCACTCCTTGGACGTGGGTCCCGATCACGAGCGGGTCGGCATCGCACAACCCCACGATGGGAAAGCCGCGTTCGCCGAAGGCGCCGTAGTTGGCGAGGGCTTGCCCAAGGTTGCCCACCCCCACGATGACCACGGGCCAATCCTGGGTGAGCCCCAGTTGGCGGCTCATCTGAAATATCAGGTAGTCAATGTCATACCCCACACCGCGCGTGCCGTAGGACCCGAGGTACGACAGGTCCTTGCGGACCTTGGCGGCGTTCACGCCCGCCAACTCGGCCAGACGCTCCGATGAGATGGTCCCGCCGCCGTCCTGCTCCGCCTCGTGGAGGCTGCGCAGATAGATCGGGAGGCGGGCGACGGTGGCTTCGGGGATCTTCCGGCGGTCGGTGGGCGACATGGCGCCCCCACACTAGTGCCCAATTCACATGGTCACGAACACCCTCGGGGGCTAACGCAGCGCCTTCCGGAGCACCTTGCCGATGGCACTCTGAGGAATCTCGTCCACGAACATGACCTTTTGGGGACACTTGTAACGAGCGAGATGGGCCTCGCAATGGGCGATGAGGTCGTCTTCCTCCACGGCGATTCCCGTGGTCACCGCCACATACGCCTTCACCGCCTCCCCGGAGTGCGGATGGGGTACGCCGATCACCGCCGCTTGGTCCACGGCGGGATGGGCCAGGAGTACCTCCTCGACCTCATTGGGATAGACGTTGAAACCCGAAACGATGATCAGGTCCTTCACGCGGTCGACCAGGAACAGGAAGCCGTCGTCATCCACCACCGCGATGTCTCCGGTGCGTAACCAGCCATCAGAAGTGAGGGCGGCGTTGGTGGCTTCGGCGTCATTCCAGTACCCCGCGAAGACGTTCTTCCCCGCCACCCATACTTCGCCCGCATCGCCCACGAGGGTGTCCTCCCCGTCGTCGTCGACCAGGCGCACCCGCAACCCCGGCAGGGGAACGCCGATACTGCCTTCGGGGGCCTCGACACCGGTACCGCTGGTCACCACCGGGGCCGCCTCGGTGAGCCCATAACCCTCCATGATCGCCACCCCAAAGCGGTCACGGATGGCGCGCTGCACCAGCGGATCCAGCTTGGCGGCCCCCGAGGTGCCGACCCGCACCGATGCCATCGCGCCGGGACCGCTACCCGGCAGCGCGGCCCATGCTCCCCACATCGTGGGGACCCCGCTGATCACGGAGACCTGGTGTTTCTCAACGGTCTCCAGGGCGCTCTGCGGGTCGAATCGTTCGACCAACACCATGGCCGCGCCCGCCATGAAGGACAGACCGAGCACCACGTTGAGGCCAAAGATGTGGGAGAAGGGCAATACCGCAAACGCCACATCGTCGGCCTGCTGCGATCGACCAGGATGCGCCTGACACTGCTCCAGGTTGGTCAGAAGGTTTCCGTGGGTGAGCATCGCCGCCTTCGGTGAACCTGCTGTACCGCTCGTGAAGATCAATACGGCAAGGTCATCCTCATCGCGATGGACCACCGGCGCGGGGGGGGCGGCGAGGAGACCGTCGAGCAACACGGCGCCGGGCAACTCATCGCCTTGGCTGGTGATCACCATCTCCAGCGCGGGGAGCGCGGCACGGTCGAGCAGGGCCACCACGGCGGTTGCCGCCGGCCCCACGATCACGGCGCGGGCGCCGATGGCCGCGAGTTCTCGCTGCACCTCGGGCCCGGGACTGGCCGGGTTGAGCGGCACGGCCACGCATCCCACCCCCAACACGGCGAGGTAGGACACCACGAAGTACCAGTTGTTGGCCGCCACGATGCCGACGCGATCGCCCGGCTCCAGACCGAGGCCCACCAACCCCCCCCGCAGGCCCGCCACCTGCTCTCGCAACTGCCCGTAGGTCGTGACCTTCCCGCGAGAGATCAACGCGGTGGCGTTGGCTGGGTGAGGATCGATGATCGAAGCCAGGTTCACAAGACCTAGTCCAGCACATCCCCGGGAGGTGGCGCGCCTTGCAACCTCGCTGGCCCCTCAAGATGTGCTCCGATGCTGCCGATCATCACAACATGACCCTCCGCCGCTGGTGTTCTGGCCTCGCGATCGCTCTGCTCGTAGGTGCAGCGGGAACCGCTCCGGCGGTTAGCGCCCAAACCGCCATGCCGCAACGGCCCGCCCTTGGGGCCGCCCCGACGGCGCTGAGCGCCTCGGCTTCCATGGAGGCGGACTTCGTCAACCGCATCAACAGCCTGCGGGCCTCCAAGGGCCTGAGTCAGCTCCAAGTGTCGGGCGAACTGGTGCGCGTGGCCCGAAACTGGACCGACCAAATGACCGCCGCTCATTCCATTTCCCACAACCCGAACCTCGCCGGACAGGTCGGCGGGGCCTGGACCATGCTCGGCGAGAACGTGGGCACCAGCGGCCCCACCAACAGCGTTGATGTACTCATGCAAGCCTTCATCAACAGCCCCGGCCATTACGCCAACCTCCTCAAGCCCAACTGGACGCACGTGGGGGTGGGGGTGACGGTCAGCGCAGATGGCAAGACCGTGTTCACCACCCACAACTTTATGGAGTTGGATACCCCTGCTCCGGCCCCGGCCCCGGCCCCGGCTCCCGCCCCGCCGCCCTCGACCCGCCCCCGCACCGCGGCTCCCGCGGCAGCCCCGGCCCCTGCTCCCCCGGCCCCTGCTCCCGTGGCCCCCGCTCCCCCGGCCCCGCACCCGAGCGCCAGCCGGATCACCGCCATGCTCAATCCGTTGCGGTCCATCGAACAAGGTTGATCAACGCCGGCACCGCGACGTCGGCCTACGAACTCCCCCTCGAGCGCTAGCCCGACTAGCGCATGAAGAAGAGTTGACCTGCCGCGGCGAACAGAATGATGGCCAGCAGGAGGGCGACGACGAGGGTGGTGCCTGGTCTCATGGTTCCTTCCTAGCCGCAAGGCTGACCGGGGTACCCGTAGGCGCATCCTCATCGGTGGGCGCACACAGCGTCACCTCGGTACCCAGCGGCATCGCCAACTCCACGGCGGCGGGGCGCTGACCCATACACACCGACAGCATCCCGTAACTATCCAGGACCAGACCGATCTGACCAGCGGCAATGCCTGCGTAGGTATCCGCTCGCTCGGCGGTGCGCACATCCTCGCCCCAGCGCATCTGGATGCGGGGCCCTAGGTGAGCCACATCGTCAGGATCCACGTTGAGTTGGCAGTTCCCGTAGTGGTCCACCCACAGCACCTCGGCGATCAGGAGACCGCCATCCTCCTCGCGCATGATCGGCATCAGACCGGGCAGTAATGCGAGGGGGTCGATAGCGGGTCCGAAGGCATCAAGCGGTACCCCCAGGCACAGGTGGGCCGCCGCCGGAGCGAACACATCGCGCCCGGCGAAGGTGGCCCCGGGGGCCAGCAGTTGGAACTCGGGGTTGGTGAGTTCGACCGCAGCCGATGCCCCACCGCTCATGGCCACCGCCGAAGCAAGCAGGCCGTTGTCGGGTCCCACGAGGTAGCTCTGGCCGCCCCCCACCTCTACCGCCACCGCTCGACGTTGGCTCCCCACTCCAGGATCAACCACGGCCAACACCACGCCAGGGCAGAGGTACTGCGCCGAACGACCGAGGGTGAGGGCACCCCCGCGCACGTCATAGGGCCTGATGTCGTGGGTGAGATCAATCACCGACACCGCCGGAGCGATCGAACGAATAACCGACTTGACCACGCCAACGAACTCGTCGGCGGTGCCATAGTCGGAAAGAAAGGTGATGGTGTCGAAGCGGGCGCCCATGACACCCATGACGGTACCGGCGCGACAGCGCGGGCCGCCTATCCAGCGTCGCTGAAGCGATCCTGGAGGTAGGCGTCGACGTCGTCCTCTCGGATTCGGTACGACTTCCCGATACGAACCGCCCTCAGATCGCCGGACTGAATCAAGCGATACACGGTCATCGATGACACGCGCAGATGGTCGGCGACCTCTGCCGGTGTCAGGAACTGAACTCGCGGTGCTGTTGCCAAGGAAGGCACCCCTCTCCAAAGGTGTGGGGGCAGCGTACGCATCTGTGGCTCGTGTGGCTAGTGGGGATGTGGAGAGCCCCTCAACTCTGGCCCAATTCCCCGCTGCGGGCGGCCGCCGCCGCCACCGCTGCGACAAAGGCGGCACGCACCCCGTGGTCCTCCAGCACCCGCAGACCCGCCGCCGTGGTGCCACCGGGCGAGGTGACAGCGTCCCGCAGGGCTTCGGGGCTTTGTTCGCCGCGGGCCAGCAGGGTGGCGGCCCCCAGCAGCGTCTGGATGGACAGCGCCCGGCTCACCTCGGTGGGGAGACCACTTTGCCCGCCCGCCTCGATCAGGGCTTCCGCCACCAAGAAGACATAGGCCGGTCCCGAACCCGAGAGACCCGTGACCGCGTCGAGCATGGCCTCCTCGACGCGCACCACGGTGCCCACGGCACCCAGAAGTTCCTCGGCCCAGACCAGGTCCTCTTCTCGGGCGCCGCTCCCGGGCGCGATGGCTGAGGCGCCGAGGCCTACCACGGCGGGTGTATTGGGCATGGCGCGCACCACAGCGGTGCCATCGGGGAGGTGGGTTTCCAACGCCGCAAGGGTGACTCCGGCGGCAATCGACAGCACCCGGCCCGATCCGGCAGCCCCGGCGATCCGGCACACGCCGGCTACCTCGCCCGGTTTCACCGCGATCACCGTGCCCGCTGCCTCACCGGGGGTGCTGGCGAGTTCCACGCCGGGAAAGATCTGCACCAACGCCTCGCGTCGGGCGACATCCGGTTCCACGATGCGAAGGTCGATGGCTCGGTGCCCGCCCGCCCGGAGCAAGCCGGCCGCTAGGGCCTCACCCATCCGGCCACCACCGATGATTTGGAGGTCAATCATGCGGTCAACCTACCCGCCCGTCGGGGGCATCACGGAGCGTGGGGCCCACCCCTCGGCCGCCGCCTGGGGTGGGGCGGTGATCGCGGCGGACGGGAGGAGGCCTCGCTCACCCCTTCCCCGATCGGGTGCTGTCGGGGCCACTCCCGCCGCCGAGAGTCAACGTAGATCAGAACAACATGAAAGGCAATGAATCAGTCTGAGAACCGTGAAGCGAAGCCGATCCGCAGGGCGGGCCGAAAGTACTGCTCGACCCAGGCGTACAAGGAGCCCAGCACCCGATCGAGTTCCTCGGTGGTGACAGAGCGATTGTCGAGTTGGCCCAGCAGAAAGATCGCCTCTTCATCGCCGATACAGAACGCCGCGCCATAGAGCCGCCGATTACGGCGCAGCAGGTGCTCGTAGAACAACGCGTGGTTCTCCTCTGGCCCCGGCATGACGTACGTCTCGTAGTGCAGGGTGCGCTGACGCAGGTGAAACCACACCGTGAACACGTCCTTCGCCTCCCCGGTCACCCGCACAAACCAGCGGCGTTCGCCCGATTCGTGATCTCGCTCGACGGCCACGACCAGGGGGTTGTTGCGCAATTGTTCGGCTAACCAATCGCTGATCCGATGGTCGAGAATCTGGAGATCCTCCGGCGAGGACGGCATGGACATGCCCTGAACCTACCGGCGAAGTGGGCCCGGCGGCACCGCCGCGATCAGCGGCAGTCGACCAGGGTCCGGGCGGTAATGTCGCTGTAGATGCGTCGCAGCCGAGCCGCCGCGGTGGACCAGGTGTAGCGCTGGGCGCGACGGGCGGCGCGTTCGGAGAACTCAGCGGCGAGCCCCGGCGAGCGGAGGATCTGACCCGCCCGAGCGGCGAACATGGCTGGGTCCCGCCCTTCCACGAGAAACCCGGTACGACCGTGTTCGACGAGGGTTCGCAATCCGCCGACATCGGCGGCCACCACCGGGGTACCGCAGGCGGCGGCTTCCAGCGCCACCAGCCCAAAAGACTCGGATCGACTCGGCACCAGCACCACATCGGCGGCCCGGTAGTACGTGGAGAGGAGGTGATGCGATACGGGCTCGATGAACCGCAACTGCTCCGCCATCCCCAGATCGGCGGCGAGGCGGTGAATGCGTTCGACCTCAGCACCGCCGTCGACGCCGCTGGACCCGCCCACGATCACCAAGGTCGCATCGGGACGTTCCAGCGCCGCCAAGGCGCGCACCGCCACGTCCAAACCTTTCAGCGGCTGGATGCGCCCCACAAATAACAGCACCGGCCCGTCTTCCAACTTCAGGTGCGCCAGCGCCTGCCGAGCCCCCACCCGGTCGCCCGGAGAGAAAAAGGCGTGGTCCACGGCGGGGGCCACGATCTCGATGCGCTGTGGATCGGCACCGTAGAGCCGTACCAGCTGGTCCACCTCCGCGACGTCATTGGCCACGATGGCGTCGGAGCAGCCGATGACGGCAGCCTCGGCCCGCACCCGCCGCTGAGGCTCGGGATCACCGGTCTCCGCCTTCGCCCGGGCCAGGGTGTGAAAGGTGGACACCAAGGGCAGACCGAGTTCGTGTTTGAGTTGATGGCCTGCCAGCCCCGACAGCCAGTAATTGGCGTGGAGGGCATCGACATCGCGGCGAGCGGTGAGGTGAGCCCGCACGCCGGCGGCAAAGACCTCAACTACGTCGGGCAGTTGCTCCTTGGCCGAGTCGAGCGGACCAGCCTCGATGTGCACCACCCGGAACCCGGGCTCTACCTCGACGATCTCAGGGCCGTCTGCCCACCGACGCGTGAACACATCGGCCTGAACCCCCGCCTGGGCCAGCGCCGACACCATCTCACGGACGTACACGTTCATGCCGCCGCTGTCGCCCTGGCCGGGCTGGGCTAGCGGCGACGTGTGCAGCGAGAGGACGGCGAGACGGCGCATAGAAGGTAC
Source organism: Acidimicrobiia bacterium (assembly GCA_009694375.1). NCBI lineage: Bacteria > Bacillati > Actinomycetota > Acidimicrobiia > Acidimicrobiia bacterium. The sequence goes on along the minus strand of SHVB01000015.1, from coordinate 4,412 downwards.
CGCCGATCTCTAACGCTGGAAATCGGCGAGTTCTTCCACGCCGTTCCCAAAACTGTTTTCGTTCTCTCGTCGGAACGAGTCGTAAATCCTGATCAGGGTCTTCTTTTGCTCCTCGGAAAGCTCCGGGGTTCGGCGGATCTCGGAGACGAGATCGGTGCCATCCCGCTCGTCGAGAATGCCGGCCCGGATATAGAGCGTCTCCGAGGAGATCTCCAGCGCCCGGGCGATCTGCTGCAGTATCTCCGCCGACGGCTTGCGCAGGCCCCGCTCGATCTGGCTCAGGTAGGGGTTGGAGATCCCGGCCATCTCGCTCAGCTTTCGCAGCGAAAGATGATCACTATGACGCTGGTCGCGGATGAACTCGCCCAGGTCACGCCAGCGATTCTCCAGTTCTTCCTTCACCCCCTAGACGCTACGCGACCAGCGCTAGCAACCCATAGTTGAGGGTTAGCAGCCGGGTCAGAGGAGCGATTCCACCGAGGCCTCGCCGGTCTTGTAGCGACGGGTGATCTCGGCCTGGAGGGCATCGATCTTCCCGAACAACGCGTGGCGTTGACCCGACACCTTCACCTCAAGTTCCGCCAGCCGGTCGGTGATGCTGCGGAGTTGTTCGTCGGTCTGGGTCGACAACTGCGACAAAGCACTGCCGCCAATGATGGCATCGAGTTCGGCTTCGAATTCGGCGGGGAGATCACCCGGCGACATCATCTGGGGGAGCCGCCCCAGGCCGGGCGCGTGAGTGCGATCGGAGAGGACCTCCGGCAAGCGGGCAATGAGATCGGCAAGGTCAGCAGGATCGTCGCCGTTGGCCCGACGCGTGAGTTCGATCCCCACAATGTCCAGCCGGCCCTGCACCAGACGACGGAGCAGTGACAGGCCCGTCTCCACCTGTTGGCACTCAGCCCGCATCGCCCGCACCTCCTCCATGGGCCGCGCCGGCAGATCGCCGAGGTAGCCGGGATCAAGGAGAAGGGCGAGATCTACTGCCATGGTGCCGATGCTACTCCCCTAGTGGAATCGACTGAGGCACGACCTACCATTAGGGCCATGCACCGCCGTCTTACTTACCTCGCCGCCCTTGCGACCTGCAGCACCGTCCTGCTCGGATGCAGCAGTTCGTCAGAAGACAGCGCCAGCGGGTGCACCCCCACGTCCCGGGTGTCGGTAACCGGCAACGACGCCTTGCAGTTCGACCAAGAGCGTTATGAAACAACGGCGGGCTGTGTCGAGTTCACCTACCTGAACGAGGGCGGCATCCCGCACACGCTGCTGATCAAGAATAACGATGAGTTCCTGCTCCAGATCGGCGAGTCGGATGAGGGCACCGTCGAACTTGAGCCAGGCCAATACACGCTCTACTGCAACATCACCGGCCATGAAGCCGGCGGCATGGTGGCCGAACTCGTCGTTACCTGAACCCTGCGGGGTCAGAGCGGGAGCAGGAACTCCCATCCGATGATCCAGATGACCGCCAGCAGTGCGAAGGCGGCGATGATGGTGTGACGGTGCTTGTCGAAGACCAGAGTATTGAAGGGGCTGTCGAAGCCGCCGATGAGCCCCAGGGCAGAAGCCTCGATAAACCCGAACAGCGCTAGTACAACGACCCAGTAGACGATGGTGCTGCCGATTTGGGCAGGGTAGAACCCGCCGCCGTGGGCCGCGAACACCATGAACCAGAGCATCGAGACGGAGAACAACGTGTTACAGCGCGAGGCGCGGGCAGCCTTCTTGGCCGAGGCGGGGGCGTCTGGATTGGCAGCACCACCGGCGGCCACCGTCTCGGCGTTGCCAATCACGATTTTCTGGTTGCGCCAAATCACACCCCACACATTGAGGAACATGGTGATGCCAAAGAGCATGCCCGTGAGGATCGCCACGCCGGACGGGCCAGCGAGGTAGTTCGAGTTCGTGTCGCTGCTCGCTACCCCCACCAGGATCAGGCCCGTGGCAAAGGTGAGCAGCGCGGCGTACCGGAACCACCACAACGCCCGGAAGGTCACCTTCCGCAGTGCCTCGGATCGGGCCCCATCGGACAGTTCGGCGAACGCGGGTACCTGGACGAAGTTGAAGAAGTAGAGCAGGCCGATCCAGGTGATGCCGAACAGGATGTGCGACGACCGCCCCAATACCGAGAGCGCCCCACCAGTGTCGAAGAAATTATTGAAAAGTTGCACGATGCACACCCTGTTGTTGTTTGACGGACCCGCAGAAACCTAGCGACCCAGACACGCCGGCTCAACCATCGCGGGTCACTCCCGATCCATGGATGACCAACCTGCTCCCCATGAGCCCACCCCCACTGATCTCCCGTGGATCCATCCCACCCCGGCCATGCCGATCACCCCGGAGGAGCCGCCGGGGCCGCCGACGCCCCCCGAACCGCCCAGCGCAACCCCCCACCGGCGGGTTTGGATCATCGGCCTGCTCGTGGCCCTCGTGGTGGTGATAACGATCCCGGCCCACCCAAGGGTTAGCCGCGCCGGGCCGGACCGCCTACTCAGAGAACGAGCCCGATCCCCCAGCACCACACCGGCGCCACGAGCAGCAGCGAGTCGATCCGGCGAAGTGCCGAAGCCGGACCGGTCGCAGTGGGGAGCAGGGCCGAAGCCAACACCTGCCCCCCCGGAGCCCCCACGGCCACCACTAGGCCGAAGATCCACGAATCGCCGAAACTCAACGCAGAAATCGGCGTGGTCGACACGATAAACGTGATCACCACTACCGCCACGAGGCCCGCCGCCGGGCCCTCATAGGGAGTTCTCGCCCCTGAGCCCACGATGTAGTCGCCGATCTCATAGGCCGACACCAGCAACAGCAGCACCAGGGCCGAGCCCTGATCAATCCCATCCAGCAACACCATCGACAGCCCCACCAGCCCGGGGAACAACCCACACTGAATCGTCCAGCCAACATCGACGGCGATGGGATGGGGCGACTTCCGATCACCCCCCGCCACCACGCCCGCCACCACCACGCCCGCCAGCAGGGCGACTCCGGCAGCAGCGGCTCCGAGACAGGCGCCCGCCGCCATGGCCCCGGCCATTCCAGCGGCCACTACTTTGTGGGGGCGAGCGCCTTGTCCCCGCCAACAACGGGCCAATTGGGCGGCGGCGGCGGCCGCCGCTCCCCCGTACACGATGGCGGTGGGAAGCGGGCCAATCGTCAACGCCCCCGCCGCCGCCAGGAACCAGACGATCCCCAGGCGAACGCGCGGGCCGTCGGTGTCGTAGGGCACGGCGTAACGACGCGTCACCCGTCGAGATCGCGGGCCAGGACTGGCCCGACGGGCGCCGGCGGGCTTCGCCATCAGGCCATGCCTCCCGACACCGGTGGCAGCACAGCCACCTCGTCGGCATCTCCCACCGCATCGCTGGCGGCACACGGCTCGCCGTTGCGCCAGATCTGACAATGGTCCAGAACCGCCGTGAAGGCCTCACCGTAACGATCTTGGGCCGCCTTGAGCACCGCCTCCACGGTGGCGCCCGGCACCTCATCGCGGCCCGTGCCCGCAGCGTCTCGGGCACCGGCGAACAGTCGTAATACGGCCATCGCAAGCGCCTCCTCGGGTCCGGTCGCCATCGGTGATCGTAGCGAGACCACGGGGCGGCCCAATCACCCATCGGGGAACGGCGAAGGTTGAGACAGATCCCACCAGCCTTGTACGTTTCCCGGCATGACAAGAGTGCTGCTGGTACGCCACGGCCAGTCGGAGTGGAATGCCAGTGGCCGTTGGCAGGGGCAGGCCGACCCGCCGCTCACCGATCTCGGACGCCGGCAGGCTGCCCACGCCGTGGCCGGCGTGCGCGAGGCCCAGGTGGGGGCCATCGTGGCGTCCCACCTACAGCGAGCCCAGGAAACTGCGGCGATCATCAACCTCGGGCTCAACATCGGGGACGTGGCGACGGAACCCGATCTCTGCGAGCGCGACGCGGGCGAATGGACCGGCCTCACCAGAGTGCAGATAGAACAGGCCTGGCCCGGTTACCTCGACCGGCCCAACCGGGGCCAGGAGGCCACCTACCCCAACCCGGCACCCCCTCGTCGACCACCAATGTGGGAATCGGATCAGGCGCTCCTCCAGCGAGTAACCAGCGCCCTAGCCAACCTCTACGACCAGGCGCCCGATAGCCGGGTACTGGCGATCACCCACGGCGGAGTCATCTACGCCGTCGAACAGAGCCTGAACGGCGGATTCAAGCCAATGGCCAACCTGATGGGCCGCTGGGTCGAGGTTGGCTCGGGTGGGACACTGATCGCCCTCGGCAAACGGGTGACCCTCGTCGATCCCGACGAAATCACTGTCCCCGCCGGCATCTAAGGCGATCCCCGCCGGTGTCCTACCCCCGTCGGTACTGTCGACGATGTGGATTCCCTGTGGTCACTCGACGAATGGCCCAAGAGCGAGCCAGTCG
>SHVB01000014.1 GCA_009694375.1 Acidimicrobiia bacterium | reverse complement strand
CCCGGCGATCCCCGGCGATTCGGGTTCGGGAAGCCCGAGCACCGCCGGTGCGTCGCCGGCGAGGTCGGCCAGCAGAACGCCCCCGGGATCGCGGCGGGCGAGCAGGAGAGCGAGCGAGGCGGCCACCACGGTGGTGCCAGCACCGCCTTTGGATGACCAACAGGCAATGAGCATGGATTCCTCCGATGGGGCGCGGCACCAGCCACGGCCGCAGGCAGCAACATCGGGGGAAGACCGGCGCCGATCACGGGGGGTGTGCCCAACGCCGTGGGCCGAACCTAGGCCCGGCGGCGGGCGCTCACAAGGGGGTGAATCGGAAAGGGCCGCTCGGTCATTACCCTCGCGTCGTGGACACTCTCGCCGATGCCCCCCGTATCGCAGCCTTCTTCGATCTCGACAAGACAGTGATCGCCAAGGCCTCGATGGTGGCTTTCAGTCGTCCGCTGCAGCGCGCCGGGATGGTTTCGCGTCGACTCATGCTCAAGGCGGCGTGGGGTCAGATCGTGTACGCCCAGATCGGCGCTTCGCCGGAGAAGTTGGAGAAACTCCGGGAGTCGGTGCTGCAACTCACAAAGGGCTGGGACCAGGCCGAGATCTCGGCCATCGTTCGAGACACGTTGGGTGATGTGATCGAGCCGATTGTGTATGAAGAGGCTCTTGACCGGATCCGTGCGCACCAACTCTGGGGCCACAAGGTGTTCATCGTGTCGGCCTCTCCCGAGGAGGTGGTGGCACCGATCGCACGGATGCTGGGCGTGGACGAGGCCATCGCTACGCGAGCCGAATTGGACGACAATGGCCGTTACTCAGGGCGGACCGAGCGCTACATCTACGGTGCGGAAAAGGTGGTGGCGATCAGTGAAGTGGCCGAGCGCGATGGTTTCGACCTTGAGCACTGCTGGGCCTACTCGGATTCGGCGACCGACATCCCCATGCTGGCCGCGGTAGGCCATCCGGTGGCGGTGAATCCCGACAAGGACCTGGCCCGCGTGGCCAAGGAGCGTGGTTGGATGGTTGAGCACTTCCGATTGGAAGTGCCGCTCCGTGAGCGGGTAGCGATGCCTACGCCAAGGCGGGCTGTGGCGCTGGGAGGCGGCGCGGCCGCCGGGGCGTTGATGGTGGGAGCGTGGTGGCTCTGGCGGCGCCCAGTCGCTACAGCGCCCGTACCTTCTTGGCGGCGATCGATCCCAATGCGACAAGGACGATGAGCAGGAGGAGTTTCTTCATCCCCGCAGGTTAGCCGTCGGTGGCGCCGGGTGTCAGACGGCGAGAAGGTCGCGAGCGCCCGTGTCGCTGCTGGGATGGCGCAGTTTGGACATGGCGCGTGCTTCGATCTGGCGGATCCGCTCCCGGGTGAGGTTGAAGTGCTCGCCAACCTCTTCGAGGGTACGGGCCTCGCCGCGGTCGAGGCCGAAGCGCAATTTCAGGATTTCCCGCTCACGGTCGTCGAGAGGAGCGAGCAATCGGTTGATCTCGTCGGGCAGCAGCGACGTGGCGGCCACCTCAAAGGGCGACTCAGCCGAGCGATCCTCCACTACGTCGCCGAGTTCGGCGTCGCCGTCTTCCCGGAGGGGTTCAGAAAGTGAGAGGGGCTCGGCCGCGAAGCGCAACGCCTCGGTCACTTTGTCCTCAGGCATTTCTACCTCCGCCGAGAGTTCGGCGAGGGTGGCGGGACGGCCCATCTTCAACTCAAGGCGGGCCCGGGCCTTCTGCAACCGGGCGAGGGTGTCGCCAGCATGCACCGGTAGGCGGATGGTGCGGCCAGTATTGGCGATGCCGCGGGTGATGGCCTGGCGGATCCACCAGGTGGCGTAGGTGGAGAACTTGAACCCTTTGCGCCAGTCGAACTTCTCGACGGCGTGCATCAGGCCCAGGTTTCCCTCCTGGATGAGGTCAAGGAGCGGCAGGCCTGACGCCTGGTATTTCTTGGCGATCGACACCACCAGACGTAGGTTGGATTGAACGAAGGTGCGCTCGGCGTTCTCACCCATGCGTTTGGTACGTTTGAGTTCACGCTTACGCGCTGGCGTGAGGTTCTTGCCCCCCGCTTCAAGCTCGGGACGAGCCGCGTTGCCAGCTTCAATCGCCTGGGCCAGCCGAACTTCGTCGTCCTTGGTGAGTAGGGGGTATTGACCAATATCGGTGAGATAGAGGCGAACGAGGTCTTCTTCGTCACGCTCAACGCGCTCCTTAGGCACAACTAACCCTCTTGCTTTTGAGATTCGGTGAATAGGGGGTGATCGGGTGGTGAACGGTCTCGCTATGGAACTCTACGATACCGACTTGGTCAAGCCTGCCAACCCCCAGTCGATATGGGCAGGTCAGAGAGTTATAAGTCGCAAATGAGGGAGAAAACATGGTGGGGTCCGGTGCCGACGAAGTGCAACTCACGATGGTAACGATGTGTTTCGACGCCATCGACCCGGATTCCCTCCAATCGGTGCTGGCCCGCTATGTGGTGCTGAGTCGGGGCCACCAGGGCTGTCGGAACATCGATTTGGCGCTGTCGTCGACGGCGCCGGACCGGTTCGTGATCGTGCAGAAGTGGGACAGCCCGGAGGCCCAGCGCGCCCACTTCGACTCATCGGAGATGGTGGAGATGGCCATGGCGTGTGCGGGTCTGCTGGTACACCCCCCACAGATCGACCTCCTGGAGCCGATCAGCGCTCACGATCTGGGCTAGGACCTTCGGGACAACCACCGTCGCTCCGCCACGCCTGACGCCCGGAATCCCAGGGGTGGGTCAGGGGGTGGCTTGGTTGGAGATGGCGCTGATGTCGGCCCAGGTAAGCCCGTCGGCGGTCCACAACGCATCAAAGGCCGCATCGGCGGCGTCGGTGAAGCCGTGGCGGTTACGGAACTGGTACAGCCGTCGTTGACGTTGGACATGGTGGCCGAGCCGTCCGAGCCGTCCTACGCAGTAGGTCTCCCAGGCGGCTACTTCCGGGAGAGTGAGGTCAGCATCGGCCGGGGCCTCCCCGAAGGCCGGATCGAGCCGGTCTTTTACCGACAGCAGGAGTTTGCCTAATACGTCGGTGGCGGCGATGGCGTTGAGGTGCCGGACAACCTTGGGGTCTTCGAAGGCGCCGGATTCCACGGCGATCACAATGGGATCGGTGGAGGTCACCTCGGCGTGGGCCAAGGGGGTGGATTCATCTACTTCGATCGTGACCGAGGCGGCCGCCGGGAGGCCGATCACCTCGACGAGTTGCTCTACGATGGCCCTGATCTCGGTGGCGTCGAAGTGGACCAACGAGAACGTCTCGGGCCGGATCTCGACCGGCATCGTCGTCCTAGTGGGCAATCGCGGGGCGGTTGGCCTCGGCGATGGCTTCCATCTCCTCGCGGGCCTCCTTGGCGATCTGGGCGAGGGTGTCCATTTCGTCTTCCTTGAACCCAGCCAACTCGCGGAAGCGACGGGCCAGACGCACCGGGCTGTCGTCTTCCTCGCCCCGGAACCCACCAAGGGAGAAGAGCTTGTCCACGACCCGCTGGAATTCGAGGGCGCGTTCTTGGCGGGGCTTGTCGTCGGCGGTGAGCTTGCGCAGCCAGTCGGAACCCATCTTCACGTGGGTTACCTCGTCGGCCAGCATCCAGTCTTCGCAGAACTCGAGCACCGGATCACCGGCGATCTCGCCGAATTCTCGCATCGTGTTGAACACGTCGATCGCTAGGCCCTCTAGGGCCCGGTTGACGCCGGTGAGGCGAAGCACGGGGTCGGGGTTACAGGCGGCCTCATAGAGGAAGGTGTTCTCAGAGAACTCGCCCAGCTCGGTGCCCATGTGGCCGCTGAGTTTGATGGAGATCTCGCAATGGCGGGCTTCGTCCCAGCACTGTCGGGCCATGTCGAGTTTCAACTCGAAGGGAACCTCGGGAATACCTTCGCCGTTGCCGCTGCCCACCTCGAAATCCCAACAGGTGCGCCCGGCGCCCTCAAGGGCCTGGATTTCGCCCACGAAGATGCCGTGCATCAGGGCACGGGCGGCATCGGGCGCATCCGGACGCTCCGGGGTGAGCCGGCCCGCCCCGCGGCGGCCGCTGCTGCCGTTATCGGCTGCCTGCGCGTTGCGGGGATCGTTGATGCGAGCCGCGAGCGGGACGTGCACAAACCGCTCGTCACGGGCAAGGTCTTCGACGGGAAAGGACTTTCTCATGCGTGGGCCTCCTGGGTGGGCTCATAGGAATCGCCGATGGTGCCCGGTCCGGCGATACCGCCGGCGGCCAGCATCAGTTTCTGAAGCGCGGCTTGATGGGCAATAGCGCGGTCGAGTTCGGCCTCGCTCTGGATCAGTGATTGGAGCATCATCTCGCCGTCGCGCCAGTCGTTGAACTCATCGGCCAGGGCGAAGTCCAACGAGCGGATGGTGGGCGCATCGGTGATGGTCGAGGTGTTGTTCCGGTGGTAGGTGTAGGCGGCGATTTTGGCGGGAATGAGCACCCGGTAGGCGCCCACCAACTTCTCGATGGTGAGATCGGGACCCTCCGGCTCGGTCATGGCGTCGACGAAGGCGACGAGCTCGTCATTCGGTGAGGCGGTGAGGCGCTCGGGATTCATTTCCCGGAGCTCTGGAAGGCGCTTGTGCCAGAGCTCCGAGTGCCACGCGTGGTGGTAGCAGTGGGTGCCAAGGCGCAGTTTCACGTCGAGTTCCGGCACGGTGGCCACCCACCCGCCGAGCACCTCGAAGAGCCGCATTTCGATCCATTTGTAGTGGCCGACCCGGCGCGCCGATTCTTCCACCGTAAAGATCCCGGGCAACTCCCGGCGGTCCCACGGCGCGAAGGGCAATCGCGGCTTCTTCGGATCAGCCAAACGGTGTCACCACTTTCTCGCTAAGCAGCGGTCACGGGGTGACCGGCTGAGAACGATCGTTATCGGGGCCAGCCTCTCGCGTGGTCACTCGTCGGTCAAGTAGCGCCGGGATGGTTTCGGGGAGGCCCACGGCGCACTGGATCGTGCCGGTAGGCCGTGGCCCCGAGGATCACCACCTGGGCGGCGAAGGCCAGCGCGCATCCGGCGGTGAGGACCTCGCCCCAGCCGAAAGGGCTACGGCCAGACCCGGAGCGGGTGAGCAGCACCAGTCCGACCACGGCGATGATCACGGCAACGAGCAGAACGGGATGGGGTCGCCGTCGAAAGAAAATCATCCCCAACCGCGGTACGAACACCACCAACCGGTAGGTGATGAAGGCGGAAGTGGCGGAATTGGTGTATCCAAGGCCCACCGTGGGCCGGGTGTAACCGATGGCTAACGCCGACCCGGCAAGGATTCCGTCGTTCCACTCGCCCGCCGTGGCCCTGCCCCGCGCTGCGATCGGGGCAAGCACGGCAGCCGCCAGGAGCAATCGAACTCCCAGAAAAGGGAGTGGTCCCACCTATTTTACGGCATCCTGAACGATCAGGAAGGTGCTGCCGAAGCAAATGGCCGCGCCCAACAGGGCCAGATCAGCCAGGCGCGGATGGGTGCCCATCAATCTCTCCATGCACAACACTGTGGCGGAGAGAGTTCGTCCGGGCGACCCCTCGCTATGGGGACGCCAACCCAACGAGGGGGTGAGTGGTGACGTGACGGCAATCGAGCGCGACTTGGCGCTACTCGCTTCAGCCCCGCCGCCCTTGCTGCCCTCCGGGCCTCCCGGTCCGGCGGCACCGGCGCCCGCCGGCGTGGTCTCGGCTAATCGCGACCTTGGTTGGGTCCGACGGATGTTGCCGCTGGTGATGGCGCGCCGGTGGCGCCTGCTGGCCGGCCTGCTGGCCGCGGCGGTGGCCATGCTGGCCCAGGTGGTAGCGCCGCTGATGCTCATGCTGGCCATCGATCGGGCCCTGATCCAGCGCACGAGCACGCTCTGGCCCTTCGTCGTGGCGCTCGCCGCGCTGGCCATCGTTCGCGGCGGCCTCACGTTCTATTACCGCTCCACGCTCTACAAACTGGCCTTCGCCCTCGAATACGACCTGCGCACCACGATCTACGAGCATCTCACCAAGCTGTCGTTTCCATTTTACGATCGGGTGCAGTCCGGTCAGCTCATCTCGCGAGCCAACAGCGATATCCGTTCGGTGCAGATGTTTCTCACCTTCATGCCGATCGTGTCCCTCAGCCTCGGCAGTTTCTTTGTGGCGCTCGCCATCATGCTGACGATCAACGTCCCGCTCACGGTGGTGGCCGTGCTGCCGATTCCGTTCATTTATGTGGTGGGCGTGAGGATGCGGGAGTTGCTGTTTCCCATTAGCTGGGTGGTGCAGGCCCGCACCGCTGATGTGGCGACGATCGTGGAGGAGAACGTCACGGGGGCGCGGGTGGTGAAGTCTTTTGCCGCCGAGTCGCAGCAAATGGATGCGCTGGGTGCGGCCGCTCGCCGGCTCCGGTGGGCCTCGATCCGCCAGATCGACGCACGGGCCCGCTACGCGCCGATCATGGAGGGGCTTCCCCGTCTCGGACTGGCGGCCGTCTTGCTCTACGGCGGGATGTTGGCGGTGGACGGAACGGTGTCGGTCGGCACGATCGTGGCCTTCAGCACCTACGTGGTGCTGCTGCAGGCGCCCTTCCGCACGCTGGGTTTCATGCTCTTGCTGAGCCAACGGGCGGCGGCCTCGGCGGCGCGGATCTACGAGATTCTGGATTCAGAACCCGAGATAGCCGACCGCCCCGGGGCCGTGGATCTCCTGGCCCCGGCCGGCTCGGTGCAGCTCGAGGATGTGACGTTCCGGTACGGCGATGGTGGACCCGTTCTCCAGCATCTCGATCTCTGCCTGGCTCCGGGTGAGACCGTGGCCATCGTGGGCCGGACGGGGAGTGGTAAGTCCACCGTGGCCCGCCTACTCCCACGTTTCTATGACGCCAGCGACGGGGTAGTGCGCATCGATGGTCACGATGTGCGGGACCTCACTGTCGCCAGTTTGCGGGCCGCAGTGGGGCTGGTCCTCGATGAACCGTTCCTGTTCTCAGCCACGGTGCGCGAAAACATTGCCTATGCCCGCCCCGATGCACCTCTGGCCGATGTTCGAGCGGCGGCCCGCGCGGCGGGGGCGGAGCAGTTCATCGACGCCCTGCCCGAAGGGTTCGACAGCGAGGTGGGGGAGCGGGGCTACACGCTATCGGGGGGGCAACGTCAGCGGATTGCGATCGCCCGCACCCTCCTGGCTGATCCGGCCGTTCTTATCCTCGACGATGCCACCAGCGCCATTGATGTGCAGGTGGAGGAGGAGATCCACGGCGCTCTGCGCGTCCTCATGGAAGGACGAACCACCCTCGTGATTGCGCACCGCGTGTCCACGATCAACCTGGCCGAACGCGTGGTGCTGCTTGAAGGCGGCCGCATCGTGGCCACGGGTACGCACGCCGATCTGATGGCCCGCGAGCCGCGTTACGCCGAGGTGCTCGCCCACATTGCCGATGGTGATGATCGGTCCGATCGTCAGGGAGCGTCGCGCTGATGGCGTGGGGTGGCGGTGCACTGGGCGGGGCGGGCGCACCCTTCGCGGGGAGTACCGCGGCCGGATCGAACCTGCCCTTTGCCGGTGTTCCTTCCGAGATGCAGGAGCGGGTTGACCAGCTCCTCGCCCACGAACCCGTGCACGACCACGAGGTGGTGGTCTATGAGCCGATTGCCTCCGACACACTGCCCTTTTCGCTGCGTCGACTTGTCCTGCCCCACCGCCGAGCACTCGTTGGAGCAATCGTCCTGGTGGTCATCGAGACCGTGGCCCTCCAGACCGGGCCACTGCTCACGGCCATCGCGATCGACGACGGTATTCGCCTGCGAAATCGTACGGTGATCGCGGCGGTGGCCGGGCTCTATCTTCTGAGTGTGATGGTGGGAGCGGTGACGAGCCGCAGCCGGATTGCCTGGACCGGTCGAGTGGGAGAGCGCTTGCTCTACGACCTGCGCCTCAAAGTGTTCAGCCAGTTCCAACGGTTGTCGATCGACTTCTTCGCCCGGGAGAAGGCGGGCCGGCTCATGACGCGGATGACCAGCGATCTCGACAACCTCACGCAGTTGCTGCAGGAGGGTTTGGTGCAACTCTTCGTGCAGGGGCTCACAGTGGTGTTTGTGAGTGGGGTGCTCATCGCGTTGAACCCCCCCTTGGCCGCCATCACCCTGCTGGTGGTGGTGCCGTCGATGTTGGCCGCCACGGTCTGGTACCGCTCCGCCTCAGACCAGACCTTCGACGTGGTGCGCGACCGTATCGCCGATGTGATGGCCCATCTACAGGAGAGCCTCTCCGGTGTGAGGATCGTGACGGCGCACAATCGGCAGTCGCACAACGTGGCCGAGCACCGAACCATTGTGGATGCCTACCGCCGGTCCAACGATGCCACCGCCATGGTGGGGGGCGCCTACGGCGGCGTCACCGAAACGGTGGGGATGGCCGGCCAGGTCGTGATCTTGGTGGTGGGGGGTCGGTGGGTTCTGAATGGTTCGCTCGAGATCGGCGAGCTCGTGGCTTTCATCCTCTACCTGGCCGCCTTCTTTGCCCCGATCCAGCAACTGGTGCAGCTCTACAACACCTACCAGCAGGGACAGGCCTCGGTGCGCAAGCTTCGAGGGTTACTCGCCGAGGAGCCCAGCGTGGCCCAGCACCCTAACGCCGAGCCGTTGCCGCTACTCCGCGGCGAGGTGCGCCTGGAGGGGGTTAGTTTTGCCTACACCCCCGGGCGGGACGTGCTCCACGGCATCGACCTCACGATCCCGGTTGGCGAGACGTTTGCCTTCGTGGGCGAAACGGGGGCCGGAAAGTCCACCATCGCCAAGTTAGTGAATCGTCTCTACGATCCGACCGTCGGGCGAGTGCTCCTTGATGGCATCGACATTCGTGGCGCCACCCTGGCCTCCGTGCATGCTCAGGTGGGCACGGTGCCCCAAGAGGCATTCCTCTTTGGCGGTTCCATCCGCGACAACGTCACCTTCGCCCGTCCCGACGCATCGGAGGACGAAGTGATCGAGGCCTGTCGGCTGGTCGGCCTGAGTGATCTTCTGGAGCGACTGCCAGCCGGACTCGACACTCCGGTGCACGAACGAGGGGTGTCGGTATCTTCCGGCGAACGGCAACTGCTCGCGCTGGCTCGCGTGTTCCTGGCCCGCCCGCGGATTTTGGTGCTCGACGAGGCCACCTCGAACCTCGATCTGCGTTCTGAGGGCCGGATCGAGGAGGCGCTCGACACATTGTTGGAGGGCCGTACCGCTATTTTGATCGCCCATCGTCTCGCCACGGCCATGCGGGCCGATCGGATCGCCGTGATCCACGACGGGGAAGTAGTGGAGTTGGGCTCACACGAGGCGCTGGTGGCGAACGGCGGTCGCTACGCCGACATGGTGGCGACGTGGCACCGTCACGGGCAGGGATCAGCGTCCGAGGAGTAGGTCGAGTTCTTTCAGCGCCGCGTCCGGGTCTTGCACGTGGATGGCATGCAAGCCAGCCCGTTGGGCCCCGAGCACATTGCCGTGGCTGTCGTCGAGGAATACCGCGGCCTCGGGTGCGACGCCACCCAAGAGGGCCAGTGCGTGGTGGTAGATGGCGGGATTGGGTTTGCGCATTCCTACCTCGGAACTGTCGACCACGATCTCGAACAGTTCGTCGAGGGGCAGCATCGCCCGCCAGGTGGCGCGGCCCTCACTCACGTTGTTGGTGATCAGTCCCAGCCGGTAACCCTCGCCGCCGAGGGTACGTACCCGATCGATGACCTGCTCGTGCAAGGTCATTGATCCGAGGAGGGCGGAGAGCGGGGCGAAGTCCACCTCAATTCCCTGCGCCCGGCCCAGTTCGGTTACCGCCACCGCCCAGTCGGTGATGGCGAGTTCACCCCGTTCGACCTGATGCCAGGGGTGGTCGGTGTCCTGCTCGTAGGAGCCGATGAGGAGTGACAGATCGCCCCCGCCGGCCTCGGTCATAGCTCCCCACGGCGACGAGGTGAGCACGCCGGCAAAGTCGAACAGGACGGTCGTGATCGCCGTCATCCGCGGTAGGCATTCGTGATGGGCATCCGCCGGTCTTTTCCGAACGCCTTGCCGCTGATACGCGGGCCGGGCGGGTTTTGGCGTCGCTTATATTCCGAGAGGTCGACCAGCCGGGTGATGCGTTCCACCAACGCCGGGTCGAAGCCCTGTTCCACAAGTTGGGTGCGGGTGAGGTCGTGTTCCACGTAGGCCTCCAGCAGTGGGTCGAGGATCTCATAGGGAGGGAGTGATTGATCATCCCGCTGGTCGGGCCGCAGTTCGGCGGAAGGAGGCTTGGTGAGGACAGCCTCCGGGATGAGCTCTCGACCGGCGCGTTCGTTACGAAAACGGCACAGGTCGTAGACGAGCAGTTTGGGAACGTCCTTGATCACGGCAAAGCCCCCGGCGGTATCCCCATAGAGCGTGGAGTAGCCAACGGCGAGTTCGCTTTTGTTCCCCGTGGTGAGGACCAGCCACCCGCGGAACTTGTTTGATAGGGCCATGAGCAGGGTGCCCCGGATGCGCGGCTGGAGGTTTTCCTCGGTGAGGTCCGGTTCTCGCCCGGCAAAACTGGGTCCGAGCAGTTCGAGGAACGCGGCGTGGGCCGGTTCGATGGCGATGGTTCGCAGTTCGATACCAACGGCGGCGCACAGCGCGGCGGCGTCGGTCTGGGATCCGGTGGAGGAAAAGCGACTGGGCATCGAGACGGCGTGCACGTGTTCGGGTCCGAGCGCATCAGCGGCGATGACGGCCACCAAGGATGAGTCGATACCACCGGAGAGGCCCAGGACGGCGTCGTGGAAGCCGTTTTTGGTGATGTAGTCCCGCGTGGCGAGCACAAGGGCGTCGTACACCTCGGCTTCCGGAGACAGCCGTGAGGTGATCGTGGGCGGGTAGTGGGACTCGGGGGCGGCGGCCGCCGTGGGGGAGATCTGGATGACGGGGAGCCGCGGGCCGTTTCCACGCTCGGGTGAGATCGGATCGATGGTGAGGTCGATGAAGGCCACGGTGTCGGTCATCTGGGGGAGCCGGGCGAGAAGATCGCCGTGGTCGTCGACCACGAAGGAGCCCCCGTCGAAGATGAGTTCGTCCTGGCCGCCGACCTGGTTGACGTAGGCGATGTGGCAGCGAGCATCGGCCGCACGGATGCTCACCATTTGCTCGCGTTCGTCCGGGCGGCCATCGAAGTAAGGAGATCCATTGGGGATGACCACGAGGTCGGCCCCACCGGCGGACTGCGGCGTGACGGTTCCATTGGCATGCCATGCGTCCTCGCAGATGGCGATGCCAACCTTCACTCCGGCGATCTGGAACAGAGTGAGGGGGGTGGTTCCCGGAGCGAAGTAGCGGGCCTCGTCAAAAACGGCGTAGTTCGGCAGAAGCCGCTTTCGGTAGATCCCCTGCACCTCCCCGGCCGCGCAGACGGCGGCGGCGTTATACAAGGCTGGGCCGGTGTCGACGAAACCCACCACGGCGGCGCAGCGTTGGGTGCCGGCGGCGACCCTGTCCAGGGCGGTTCGGTTGGCGGCCACGAAGCCTGGCTTGAGGATGAGGTCTTCGGGCGGATAGCCCGTGATGGCTAGTTCGGGGAGCACGACGATGTCGCAGTGCGCCTTCTCGGCGGCTTGGTACGCGTCGAGGATGCGTTCGACGTTGCCATCGAGATCACCGACCACCGTGTTCAGTTGGGCGATTCCCACCCGAATTCGTGCCACCCCTCCAGCGTAGGTGCCCTGAGTAACCGGTTCGATCCGAGCGGTTCCACCATCGGTGGGTGGCGGCCGAGGCGATGCGCGAGGATGACATGCCGATCAGCCGTGGGGCTGGTGGCCGAAGAGGAGAAGTGTGCCGCTCGATCCGCAGGTGAAGTCGTTGCTCGATGGGTTGGCTCAGGCCGGGGGGCCGAGTTTGAACGACTTGTCGCCCCCCGAAGCGAGGGAGCTCTACCGGGGACTGGTCGCGTTCGATCAGCCTGAAGAGGTCGCCCGAGTGGACAACCGGGTTGTTTCGAACGGGGACCATGATGTGCCGGTGCGGGTGTACACACCGTTAGCCGCGGTGGGTGGTCACGCTCCGTTGCTTCTCTGGCTCCACGGCGGCGGTTGGGTGATCGGTGATTTGGACACGGCCGATGCCACCGCCCGAGCCCTGGCAAACCGTTCCGGAGCCGTGGTGGTATCGGTTGGCTACCGGTTGTCCCCGGAGTACCGAGCGCCCAATTCCCTGGAGGATTGCCTGGCCGTGCTTATTTGGGCGGTGCAGGAAGCAGAGGTGCTCGGCGTGGATAGCGAACGGGTAGCGGTGGGGGGCGATTCGGCGGGCGGAAACCTTGCCGCGTTGCTGTGCCATCGGGTGCGCGACGACTGTGGCCCTGAGATCGATTTTCAATTGCTGGTCTACCCGGTTGTGGACCTCACGCTCTCACACCCGTCGGTGGATGAGAACGCGGAGGGCTACTTGCTCACGAAGGACTTGTTGCGCTGGTTTGTGGATTGTTATCTCGGGGACCAGGATCCGAAAAGCGCGGCCGTGTCACCATTGTGGGCGGCATCACTGGCGGATCTTCCCCCGGCGCTGATCATCACGGCGGAGTTCGATCCCTTGCGGGACGAAGGGGAGGCCTACGCCGAGGCGTTGCGCAAGGCGGGGGTGGAGGTTCAGGTGGCCCGCTACGAGGGTCAGATCCATGGCTTCCTGGGGCTGGCGGCCATTGTTGCCGACGGTGCCCGAGCCATTGACCAGGCGGGGGCGGCTTTGCGGGCTGCTCTCCACTGACGGCGATGGGGGTCGTGGACGTTCTGACCGCCGCGTAGAAGTCCCGCAACGGTCTTCCGTATCCGCCTGGCCGGAGTGGGCCCACCGGCGGCTCCGTGTGGCCGCAGATGCTGTCGGGATCCGGCGGCCAGGTGGACTCGTCGCCGGGTTTGAATCTCACGGGCCACAGCCGCCACCGCGCGCAAAGGGCACCTCGGGGGGTGCCCTTTGCGCGTCGCTCGGAGGGTAAACGCCTACGCCAGGGCGGTACACACCGTGTCGATGATGATGTAGGTCACGTCGTAGGGATCGCAGTTGGCATTCGGGCGGCGATCCTCCAGGTAACCCTTCTGATCCACCTCGACCTGCCAGGGGATTCGCACCGAGGCACCGCGGTCGGACACGCCGTAGCTGTACTCGGAAAAAGGGGCCGTCTCGTGTTGACCGGTGAGCCGGTCCTCGATGCCGTGGCCGTAGAGAGCCACATGCTCCTTTACCCGCGGGGCAAGGGATTCGGCGGCCGCGATGATGGCGTCGTAGCCCTCTCGCATGGCCTTGGTGGAGAAGTTGGTGTGGGCGCCAGCGCCGTTCCAGTCGCCTTTGACTGGCTTCGGATCCAAGGTGGCGGACACGTTGAAGTCCTCACCGATGCGGTAGAGCAGCCAGCGGGCGATCCAAAGTTCGTCGGCCACCTGCGGGGCAGCCACCGGACCCACCTGGAACTCCCACTGACCGGGCATCACCTCGGCGTTGATGCCCGAGATGTGCAGGCCGGCCGCCAGGCACGCATCAAGGTGGGCCTCCACCACGTCACGGCCGTAGACCTCATCGGCTCCGACGCCGCAGTAGTAACCGCCCTGGGGGGCGGGGAAGCCGCCAATGGGGAAGCCATAGGGGCGCCCTTCCTTGAAGAAGGTGTACTCCTGCTCAATGCCGAACCACATGTCCTGCGCGTCAAACTTTTCCGCCGCTTCGGCGCAACGGCGACGGGTGTTGGTCTCGTGCGGCCGCATGTCGATGTAGAGCACCTCACACATGACGAGGATGTTGTGGCCGCCGCGAATCGGGTCGGGGCAATCGAACACCGGCTGGAGAACGCAATCGGATTTGTCGCCGGGTGCCTGGTTCGTCGACGAGCCGTCGAAGCCCCAGATGGGAAGGTCCGTTTTCCCGTCCTCCATGATCCTCGTCTTCGAGCGCAGCTTGGCCGTCGGCGCGGTGCCGTCGACCCAGATGTACTCAGCTTTGTACGTCATCTGGGTTCCTTTCCTCGACAATTCGGGGTGATACGGATGAGTTGAGCCGCCCGGTAACCGGGGGAGGCCACTGGATGCTGGCATGAGCCAGTTTCCCGGTTCTTTCCCGAGTGTGAACGCTATGTGAACCAGAGGGCAAGCCGAGTGTCATGAGCGGCGCGTCCCTGCCATCATTGAGACACCATGGAACGCCAGCGTGACTATGTGTTGCGCACGGTGGAGGAGCGAGGGGTCCGGCTGATCCGGCTCTGGTTCACCGACGTGCTCGGCCAACTCAAATCTTTTGCCATTTCCCCCGCCGAACTGGAGGGAGCGTTCGACGAGGGCATGCGTTTCGACGGCTCCGCCATCGACGGCTTCAGTCGGGTACAGGAGAGCGATGTCCTGGCCCGACCCGATCCGAATAGTTTCGAGTTGTTGCCCTGGGCTGATTCATACGGCACGTCGGCCCGAATGTTCTGCGACATCACCAACATTGACGGCACCCCCTTCGAGGGTGATCCCCGCCAGGTACTGCGCCGCAACCTCGACAAGGCCCGCGCCCGCGGTTTCACATTTTACGCCGCGCCGGAAATGGAGTTCTTCTACTTCGAGAGCGCCGACCCCGCCGTGGCCCCCAAGCCCCTCGATCAGGCCTCGTACTTCGACCTCACCACCGCCGACGTGGCATCGGACCTTCGTCAGCGCACGATCCACACCCTCGAGGTGATGGGGATACCGGTGGAATACAGCCACCACGAGGATGCCCCCAGCCAGCACGAGATCGATCTTCGTTACACCGACGCCCTCACCATGGCCGACAACGTGATGACATTCCGGCTGGTGGTGCGGGAAGTGGCCTTCGAGGCCGGCGTGCACGCCACCTTCATGCCCAAGCCACTCGCCGACGTCCAGGGTTCGGGAATGCACACCCATTTCTCGCTTTTCGAGGGGGACATGAACGCGTTTTACGATGTGGACGACCCCCGTAACCTCTCCAAGGTTGCTCGTGGTTTCATTGCCGGTGTGCTCACCCACGCCCGGGAAATCGCGGCGGTGACGAACCAATGGGTGAACTCATACAAGCGTCTCGTGGTGGGGTTTGAAGCGCCGGTGTACGTGAGTTGGGCTCGCAACAACCGCTCGGTGGTAGTGAATGTGCCGCCCATCAAGGCCGGCAAAGCCGACTCGACACGGATCGAGTTCCGCGCCCCCGACCCGTCTTGTAACCCCTACCTGGCCTTTTCGGTGGTGCTAGCGGCTGGGTTGCGAGGCATTGAGGAGGGCTACGACCTGCCGCCGGAGACGCTGGCCAACCTCTATCAGATGAGCGACGACGATCGACGAGCCGAGGGAATCTCGATCCTGCCGGACTCACTCTCGGAAGCCCTCGATGAGATGGAGCGATCCGAACTCGTGGCGGAGGCACTCGGCGAGCACGTTTTCGAATGGTTCATCCGCAACAAGCGGGCCGAATGGCTCGAGTACAAGACCCAAGTGTCCCAGTTCGAGTTGGACCGCTACCTGCACCGGCTCTAAGCCGCCCCCATTATGGAACCGCTCCTTGTCTTTCCTGATCCGGCCGCCGACCTCGCTCAAGCGCTCGATCAGGCCGGCTACCCATGGAACGTGGCCTCGGCGGCGTTTGGCCCGGTTCAGACGGAGCCGAGCGACGGTTGGTCTGGGGCGGTCATCGTGGCCGTCGAGGACCCTGAGGGCGCCTTTTCGGTGTGTCGGTCACTGCGGCAACGAGACGTTCCGTTGGAGCCGATCCTTTTGTTGATCTCGCCAACCCAGGCGGCGGATCTCGAGTTGCGTGACGACCTCTTCGATGACTTCTGCTTCTACCCGTTCCATGGCGATGAGTTCGCCGCCCGAATGAAGCACCTGTTCTGGCGCATCGGCGGTGGCACCCGCCCCGAACTGGTGGAATACGGCGAGCTTCGACTCAACCTGGAGACGTACCAAGCCGCCATTGCCGGTAAGCCGCTCGACCTCACCTACATGGAGTACGAGCTACTCAAGTTCCTCGTCTCGCACCCGGGCAAGGTCTTCACCCGAGAGACGCTCCTCTCTCGGGTGTGGGGATACGAGTATTACGGCGGGGCGCGCACCGTGGATGTTCACATTCGTCGCCTCCGGGCCAAACTCGGCGAGGAACACGCCAACCTAATCCAGACGGTGCGATCCGTTGGTTACCGGTTCGGCCAGTCGCGCTGGGGTCTGTAGGCCCCGATGCGGCTGCCCCGAAGGGGGCGGGCGAGCTAGGTGTTGAGCTCGATGAGTTCTGAGCCCTCGTGGGTGGCCTCGCCGTTGTCCTTCAGTGTCCAGCCCAGCCCGGCCGCCACGATCCCGCCGGTGATGCAGACGCTGACCGGGATGAGGACTAGGAGGACCACGATGATGATGATGGGACCGACCATTCCCTCATCCTGCCCCGACGTGGGCCCAGGCTTCCACCTCAACGAGGGCACCCAGGGGTAGTTCAGCGACGCCGATGGCGGAACGGGCCGGCCGATGGTCGCCAAAAAGTTCCGCGTACACCTCGTTCATCCGAGGGAAGTCGCTCGCCATGTGGCGCAAAAAGACGGTGGTCTTGGTGATGTCGCGCAGCGAGGCGCCGTTGGCTTCCAGAAGCGCAGCCAGGTTGGCGAGGGCCTGACGAAGTTCGTCCTCAAACCCCCCCCGGACCAACCGGCCCCCGACCGCGCCCACCTGCCCCGACACCACGAGCCACTCGCCCGCTCGAACAATGGGGGTGTAGGGACCTACCGGGGCTGCCATTCCCCCACCGTAGTCAGCGCCAGCGTGCCCCGGTGGGCCAGTCGGCCGGGCAGTCGAGGTGCAGCCAGGCGGCGGCGGCCACCGCCGCGAACACGGCGTCGCCACCCCGCACGGCCGGACCGGAGCCACGGGCCAGCTCCACGCGGATCGGTGGGGTGTCCACCGCCCGCAACACGCCGAACGAACGAATGGTGAGGTCATGCACCGTGCCCGCAGCATCCACCGCGATGCCCTCCGCACTGAGCCAAGACAACGCCATGTGAGCGGCCCCGGTGGCGTAGGACCGCAGCACCACGTCGTCGAGTATCTCGCCGGCATCAAGGTGCACGACCAGCGTGCCATCGGCATCGATTTCCGCCTCGGCGATGGCCCCGGTGACCGGGTCGACCACTGGTCGCAGCGAGCGGCGGGCCCCGGTGCACAACACGAGCGCTTCCGCCCAGCCCGCCGCCCGCAACCCGGAGGCAGTAGGTGGGCCCGCGAGGTCGATTTCCTCCACCCGCAGCGCGGGGGCCACCGACGCCACCGCGGCGGCGATCCCAGGCGTGCGGACCACCCTCAACACACCCGCCCCGTGGGCATCGGCACCGCCGGCCACTGGAGGTCGCTTGGGGCCAAGACGCACCGTGTCTTCCCGGTTCAACAGCACCCGCACCGCCCGACCGTACTCATCGGCCAATTGTCGGGCGACGGCGGCCACCATGCTGGCCTGCTTACCTCCGAACGCCCCGCCGTTGGCCAGTGGGGTGGCGGGCTCACCCCCGGGTTCGCACCATGAGGCATCGGGTTCCAGGTAGGCCGGCTCCACCCAGGAGGTACGCAGTGTCGCCGACCAAACGCCCGGCGGCAGCGCCAGCGGGGGGGTGGCGGCCACCGTGGTACGGCGGCCTTGCACGTTGCCCGCCGTGGCGCGTGCCTCCGCCAGTGTCTCGCCCACCGCCCACCCGCCGGCGCCGTCGGGCACCGCCACGAGGGCACGGGCCGGGGCCGTATCGTCGGCGAAGCCGCCCTGCCCGAGGGCCACGGACGCCTCCACCTGTTGGGGTCCCCCTCCTTCGATGGCGGCGCGGGTCGACGCGGCACGGAGATCGCGGGCAGGTCCCGGGGTGCCGCTCTGGGCCATGTCCCATGCGTCAAGCACCGTGCGCCACCCGGTGCAGCGGCAAAGGTGGGCCAGCAGCGCCTGTTCAACCGGCGCATGGTCACCGGCCTCGACCCCCTTGGCCGCCAGGCCCTCGAGGCGACAGATGATCCCCGGAGTGCAAAAGCCGCATTGGCTGGCGCCGCTGGCGCAAAAGGCGTCGCCCCAGCGTTGGCGCCGGGCGGGGTCAAGACCCTCGAGGGTGGTGATGGCTCGTCCGGCAACCCGCCGAGTGGGGGTGACGCACGCCACCCGAGGCTGTCCATCGATGAGGACCGTGCAGCACCCGCACTGGCCCTGTGGGCTGCAGCCGTCCTTCACGCTGCGCAGGCCGAGTTGCTCTCGCAGCACGTCGAGCAACGTGCCACCGTCGTCGGGCACCTCCACCTGCTGGCCGTTGACCTCGAGTTGCAGGATGGGGTGAAGGCTTTCGACCATGCGGTCGAGGATAGGTTCAGAGGATGACCAAGCCGATTCCGCTTGCCCCGATGAGTCGCCGCCGGTTCCTCGCCGCCGGGGGTGCAGGCGCGGGTGCCCTCCTGCTGGGGGCTTGCGGCGGGGGGCGGGAATCCGCCAACGGTGGCGCCTCCGACGCCCCGGCCACCCCGGGTGACCTCAGCCTGATCCAGTACTTCGGCGGACCGGTCTTGGTGGCGGGACGCCCATCCCGGGCCCCGTTTGGCGTGGCCGACGCCAAGGGTTTCCTTCCGCTGTCGGCTACTCCCGCCCGTCTCTCGGTGGTCATCCTCGATGCCGCCGGCACCCCCGTGGGATCCCCTCTGACGGTGGATCGTCATGCTGCGGGTCTTCCCAAGGCCTATTTCCCCTTGCGCTTCAGCGTTCCCGAGCCTGGCGTCTATACCGCTCGGGTCGAGTTCGACCGCGGGGTGGGCGAGATGGCGATGCAGGTCGACGCGGCTAGCGATGTGGTGGTGATCCAACCCGGAGCCCGGCTGCCGGGCTTGGCCACCCCCACCGAGCGCAACGCCGAGGGGGTTGATCCGATCTGTACCCGCGACCCGCGCTGCCCCCTGCATGCTGTCTCGGTGGCGGAGGCCCTCAGTTCGGGTGCACCGATCGCGCTGCTGGTTTCCACTCCGGCGTTCTGCCAGGTGCTCATGTGTGGCCCCGTGCTCGATGTGCTGCTCAGTCAAGTGGCGGCGCACCCTCGAGTGCAGTTCATCCACGCGGAGGTGTACGCCCACCCTGGATCGGACCCGGACCTCGCGGACTACGCCCCCACGTTCGCCGCGTTGGGGCTGCACTTCGAACCGTCTTTGGTGCTGGCGGGGTCCGATGGTCGGGTGACCGAACGTCTCGACAACATCTTCGACGAAACCGAACTCGCCGGCGCGCTGGCGAACTTGCGCTGAGGCTCTGGGTTCCCAGCCCCGCCAGGAGAGGCGGGGTGCTAGCTAAAGGACTTGCCGCACCCACAACTGCGCTGAGCGTTGGGGTTCTCAATGGCGAACCCGGCCCCTTGGAGACCGTCCTTGTAATCGAGCGTGGCCCCCTCGAGAAGTTCTGCGCTGGAAGCGTCTACCACCACGCGCACGCCGGAGTAGTCCACCAGGTTGTCGTCTTCGGCCACATCGGAGTCGAAGAACATCTCGTAGCTGAAGCCCGAACAGCCCCCCGGCCGCACGGCCACGCGCAGGGCGAGATTCGGCTCGCCTTCGGCTTCAATGAGGTCTTTGACCTTGGTGGCTGCGGTATCGGTGAGGGTGATCACGTCAAGGTCCTCCTAAAGGGACAAAACGGCTTTCCCAGATGTTACCGGGGTGGGCGCGCGATCTCGACCTCGGCGGGTGGGTTGTTCCGCCGATACAGAGCATTTGGCTATCGAATGGGGCGGGGAGCCCGCTCGAGGCTCACCGGAAAACGGGGCGGAATGGGGCCGAGAGATGTTGGATCGCCGGTGCCGGTAGAATCCGGGGATGTCCTCTTCCCCTCTTCCGAGCGACGCCGAGGTGATGGCGGTTTTGCGGGGCGTGATCGATCCCGAACTAGGCAGCGACATCGTGGAGTTGGGGATGGCGAAGCGGGCGCGGGTGGAAGAGGACGGCAATGTGGTGGTGACCATTGCCCTGACCACCGCTGGTTGCCCCCTGCGCGCCCAGATCCAACGAGATGTGCGCGCTCGTGTTTCTTCCCTGCCCGGCGTTACCCACGTGAAGCTGGACTGGACCGAGATGACCCAGGAGGAGAAGTCCTCGGCTATGGCCAAAGCGCGCTGGAATGTGGCTCAGCGACCGGAGGACACCGCCTTGGCCCCCACCACCAAGGTGGTACTGGTGGCCTCCGGGAAGGGCGGCGTTGGCAAGTCGTCGGTCACGGTGAACCTGGCGGCGGCCCTGGCGGCAACCGGTCTCGCCGTGGGCGTACTCGACGCCGACATCTGGGGTTTCTCGGTGCCGAGGATGCTCGGGGTTCAGGGGCGGTTGGCCGGTCGGGAGGATGCTGGCAAAAAGGTGATGGTGCCCCATGAGCGCGTGGTGGGCTCGGGCGTGCTGCGCATCATCTCTATGGGATTCCTGGTGGAGGACGAGGAGCAGGCGCTCATGTGGCGTGGCCTGATGCTGAACCGCGGCGTTACCCACTTCCTGCAGGACGTTGCCTGGGGAGATGACCTCGACTACCTCTTCATCGACATGCCGCCGGGTACCGGCGATGTGCAAATGGGGGTGGCCAAGTTGTTGCCGAGAGCCGAGGTGCTGGTGATCACGACACCAGCTCAGGCCGCGCAAAAAGTGGCGATACGGGCGGTGTCGATGGCCCGTAAGAGCTTTCTGCGGGTGGTCGGGGTGATCGAGAACATGAGTAGTTTCAGCTGCGATCACGGCGAGTCCTATGCCCTCTTCGGTGAGGGCGGCGGGGCGCAACTGGCCGAGGACGCCGGCGTGCCGCTGCTCGGCCAGATCCCGTTGGAGGCCGCGGTATCTCAAGGCGGCGATACCGGCGAACCCGTGGCGCTTGGCGAAGGCCCGGCCGCCGACGCCTTTCGGGCCATCGCGGCGATCATTCTCACGGAGGCGATTCCGCCCGCCGAGATGGCCGGGTGCAGCGCTCGGATGCTCGACGCGGCGGCGGCTGCTCTTGACGCATTGGATCAGGTGGCCGTTCAGCCCTGATCGGCGGCGACCCACGGGCCATCCAGGTCCCCGCCCTGGGCTCGGCCCTCCTGCTCGAGTTTGCGAAGGTGAGCCCAAACGGTGGCGGCCGCCATCGGACGTAACTCTTCGACGATGTCGGTATAGAGCGCCGCCACGATGGCATCCACCGTGGTGGGTGTGCCCGGCTCGAGCACCTTCAGAATCTGCGACTCCCGCTGGAGTCGGTGCTGAAGGTACTCGTCGATCTTGGCGAGCGGCTCGCCGATCAGATGGCCGTGACCCGGGGCGATTGCGTTGAGTCGAGGCCGGTGTTCCTTGAGCCGCTCCAGGTGTTGGAGATACACCGCCATGTCGCCATCGGGGGGGCGGATCACCACCGTAGACCCGTTCATGATGTGATCGCCGGAGAAGAGCAGGCGTTCCTGCTCGAGGAGGAAGCACAGATGGTTCGACGCATGGCCGGGGGTGTGCAGCGCCCGTAACACGAACTCGGTGGCCTCGAGGCGATCGCCGTCGGCGAGGGGACGGTCGATGATGAGGCCGTCGCGGCTATCGAAGGCCAGTACCTCTGCTCCGGTGCGCTCCTTCAGGCCCGCCACGCCCGGCGCGTGGTCCTCGTGGGTGTGGGTGCACACGATCCAACGGATCCGGTCGCTACCGCAGGCCACGATGGCATCAAGATGGGGGTCGTTGGCGGGGCCGGGGTCGATCACCACGATCTCATCGATTCCAACGAGATAGGTGTTGGTGCCCGGCCCTGTCATCATCCCGGGGTTGGGGGCCACGATCCGGCGCACCAGAGGGCTGAGGGCGCTGGGCACCCCGGGCACGAGTGACGGCGGGCGCGGGGGATCGGTTTCGGTGGTGTCGGTCACGCCATCCCGCAGTTCGCCCCGGTTGGTGGGGTGGGTTGGACAGCCATCAACTCGTCGGTGGTGGCGAAGCGGCCGATGTCCGCGAGGCAACTGATGGTCGGGAGAATCATGTCGAAGCCGCCTGCCGCGTGGCGGGCGAGGGCATCCGGCGGGCGCACCCATTCGCTGCTGATGAGTTCGACGTTGTCGTGAGCGTAGACCTGACCGTGCGGGGCACGGGCCAGGAAGAATCGGGTGTCATACCGCTTCGGCGCCCCTTCGGGGGTGATCCAGTGGGCCACATAGTGAACGTGGCCGAGGTTGAGCACCAGGTCCTCCTGCTCGAGGATGGCTAGGAGCGATCGCTGTCCGGCGTGCAGCGCCAACCGATGCTCGGCCAAACGCGCCGCCAGGGAGGGGTCGAGGCGCAAACCGGTGCCGTCGGGGTGGCAGGCCAGGAGCACCCCGGCTTCCTCGAAACTCTCGCGCACGGCGGCAATCCAATAGGCCAGGCCCCCCCGTTCGAGGCCGAGCTGCGCCGCCGCTCCCAAACCCGACAGATCGCGGGCGCGTGCGGCCAGGGCAGGGTCGTGATCGGAGGGGTCCAGGACCCCCCCCGGAAAGACATGCACGCTGCCGAAGGCGGTGCGCGGGTGGCGGCGCAGCATGAAGACTTCAAGGGGGCGCTCGGCGTGGTCGCCGTCTCGCACCAGCATCACCGTGGCGCCATCGCGCGTGTGCACCGGTGGGGTCATGGGCCGAGCCGCGGCCGCTCCGGCGGGTCCTCCCAGCCCTCCGCCTCCCATACTGTGCCAGTGACGGGATTGGGTTGTGTGCTGCCAGCCACCACCCGGCTCAGGAAGCTATCGCCGGCGGTGATTCGTCGGAGCACCATGTTGCGCACGGCCGCCCGAGTGGGCGGGAGCAGCAGCACGATGGCCAAGCCGTCGGAGATGAAGCCAGGGGCGATCAGCAAGGCGCAGGCCAGCAGCACGAGGGCACCGTCGATGATCTCGACGGAGGGCAGAGCACCGGAACGCACGGGGGTCCTCAAACGGCGCAGCGCGCCGAGCCCGGCCATCTTGGCGAGCCAGACGCCCATGAAAGAGATGGCGAGCAGCAGCAGGATGGTTTCGGGTAGGCCGATGCCCTTGGCCACCTGCAGGATCACATACAACTCAATGAGTGGTGCGACGAGAAACACGAGCACCAGAACCATCTCTTCAGCCTACCGGCGAGCCTTTCGAGGGCCCCGCTGACCGGGGACGCTCGGCGCTGTTAGTTCAAGCGGCTGAGGGCCTGCTTGCGCTCGCTCTCGCTCAAGCCACCCCAGATCCCGTGCGGCTCTCGGATGTGAAAGGCGTAACTGAGACAGGCACGGCGCACGGCGCAGGTGGTGCAGATGTCCTTGGCGCGGTTCTCTCGCTGAACTTTTTCTTCCTTGCGCTCGAAATGAGGCGGTGGGAAGAAAATTTCGGCCTGGGGGCCCCTACAGGCGGCCTTCATCTGCCATGTCTGCTCGACACTCTGAATACCCACATTTCTCCCCTCGTCCCTGGGGACCCTATCCCTGTGGCATTTGGGCCATCAAGGGGAAATATTCGCGAGCGTTTTGCCACCTTTCGCGAGCAGCTCCGGCGGAGGTCGGGTACCGGAACGCCCGTACCTCAGCCCGACTGTCTCGGGGGGCGGGGGATGAAGTAAGCCCCCGCGATGCACCTGAGCCCATTCGCGTTAGAGAGATCGGCCCTCGTGGGGTTGGAGATCTGCGGCGTGAGGTTCAACTTCCAGGATCAGACCATCGATCGAGACCACTCGAACTTCCTGGTTGAGTGCGATGGGGGTCGCCCGATTCGTGCGCGCCCGCCACGGCGCACCACGCACCAGCACAATCCCATCGGGGGCTATCCGACTGGTGGCGGCGCCGACTTCCCCCACCATCCATTCCCGACCGATCGTGGGAGTGGAGAACCGGGTGCGGATCATCGCGGGCATGCCACCAATCATCGCAATGGTCACGCCCGCCACCGCCACCGCTACCGTGAGCCACGACAGCGAGAGTCCGTTGTAGAGCAGCAGCGAACCCGCCGTGAGACACACCAAGCCGACGCCACTCCAAAAGCGCGGCACTCCCGTCTGAACGTCAATCGTGAAGCCGATCATGGCGACGAGCAGTAATCCGATCCCAACGGGGTTGGTGGGGAGGGCGGCGAGGCCATAACTGCCGAGCAAGAGGCAGCTCGCCCCCACCATGCCGGCCACGCCAATCCCGGCGGTGAACAGTTCGAAGATGATCAGGGCCAGCCCGATCAAGAACAGCAGGTAGGCCACGGGGGGGCTCGCCACCGTATGGAGGAGTTGGCTCGTGAGGGGCAACTGCGCGAAGCGGGCCTGGGTGACGGGTTCGCGACGTCGGTCGCGTCCCTCACCCACGACCTTGGTCTCGAAGCCATCGAGGTCCAAGAGGAAGGCACCGATGGTGGGCGCGGCGTTGTCGGCCACCCCGACCGCTACGGCGTCCCTGGCGTTGAGCGTGTCCCCCACGGCGGCATCGCCACCAAGACCATCGGGGCCGAGAAGGGCCGGGGTGATCTCGACCCGACTGCCGGGGGCCACTCCGACGTTGCGCGCTGCCGCCAGGAGGTCCGTGGCCCCGCCGCGCGCCTGACTTCCCGAGGGGCCAACCCACACATCAACCGGGACCGTCGAGGCCCTGATACGAGCCACCAACTCCTCTAGGCGCGCATCGGACACCACGGCGCCGCCGCTGTTGAGTTGGAGGACGAGGGCGATGGCGTCGTCGCGCTGGGCCTTGTCGATCTGCGTGCTGATGAAGTCCACCAGGATGTTGTCGATGAGGCCACTCACTTCGATGACAGATACAACACCAGGCTCAGCCGCCGTGGGTTCGGCATCCTGGGCGTTCGCCGGTTGAGCCAGGAGGCCGAGCAGTACCGCCACTTGTACCAGCAAGGCGGCGACCCTGGGTAGCGTCTTCGATCGTGGATCCAGTGCGGTTCTTTCAAGCATCTCGGCTCATCATCGTGGCCGGGAAGGGCGGCGTGGGCAAAACGGTGGTCAGCGCCGTGCTGGCGAAAGCGGCGGCCCGGCTGGGTCTTTCCACGTTGGTGGTGGAGGTGGAGGGCAAGTCTGGGCTGGCCACCATGTTCGGGCAGCCGCCCTTGGGTTACGACGAAGTGGTGCTCTCTGCCGGTGGTGGCCCCCGCGGGGAGGGCGAGGTGCGGGCCCGCACGCTCACCCCCGACGACGCCCTCTTGGACTACCTCCGCGACCATGGGCTCTCCCGAATCTCTACTCGGCTGGTGTCCTCCGGTGCCCTCGACGTGCTGGCCACTGCGGCACCAGGCATCAAGGACATTCTCATCCTCGGGAAGGTGAAGCAGTTGGAGCGAGACGGGGAGGCGGACTTGGTGGTGCTCGACGCGCCGGCGGCCGGGCATGCGGTGACCTTCCTGCAGGCCGCCCGGGCTCTGCTGGACACGGTGAGTGTGGGGCCGATCAACGCCCAAGCCAAGGACGTGGCGGCCATGCTCACCGACCACGCCCGCTGTCGGGTCGTGTTCGTCACGCTCCCCGAGGAGACACCCGTGAACGAACTGGTGGAGACGGCCTTCAGCCTAGAGGACCGGGTGGGGGTGGGCCTGGCCCCGGTGGTGGTCAACGGGATCTACGACCCGGTGGTGGGCCTCTCCGTGGCCCCGGCGGCGGCGGCCGAGGCTGCTGGAGTCGCCGTGACGAGCGAAGAGGTGGCCTCGCTCCGGGCCGCCGCCACCTTCCGACAGGATCGGATGCGGCTCCAGGACGAGCAGTTGATTCGGCTGGCCGTGCGACTGCCGCTGTCGCAACTCCGACTGCCGTTTGTCTTCAGCACCGACATCGGTCCGGCCGAGCTTGACCATCTGGCCGACCGGCTCCTGGCCGAAATCGCTGCGCTGGCGGAGCCAGTTTGATGACGCACTCCGCTTCCCTGAGCGAGTTGCTTCAACAGCGCCGGATTCTGGTGTGCTGCGGCTCGGGCGGGGTGGGGAAGACCACCACCGCAGCGGTATTGGCTCTCAGCGCCGCTCGTTTCGGACGCCGTGCCGTGGTGGTCACCATCGATCCCGCCAAGCGGCTGGCCGACGCCCTGGGTCTCGATGGCCTCACGGGCACGCCCACGCGCATCGAGGGCGACTGGTCGGGGGAACTCTTCGCCATGATGCTCGACACCAAGAGCACGTTCGACGGTCTGGTGGTGGCCAATGCGTCGAGTGCCGAACAGGGTCAGCGCATCCTCGACAACCGCTTCTACAAGAACATTTCCGGGGCGCTGTCGGGCACGCAGGAGTACATGGCGATGGAAAAGTTGTACGAACTGCATCAGCGCACCGATTTTGACCTGATCGTGGTGGATACTCCCCCCACCCGCCATGCCCTTGATTTCATCGACGCTCCGCGGCGGTTGTCCAGGTTCCTTGATCACCGGCTGTTTCGGGTGGTCATCTCTCCGGGTCGCGGCATGATGCGGGCGGTGAACGTGGCCGCCCAGACGTTTTTGCGGACGGTGGCCAAGGTGGTGGGTGCGGAGGTGATCGACGATGTCGTAGCGTTCTTTCAGGCTTTTGACGGGATGGAGGAAGGGTTTCGGGAGCGGGCCGCCGCGGTGGCGGAATTGCTCTCCGATGACGACACCGCCTTTGTGCTGGTGGCTTCGCCGCGTCGCGACACGATTGAGGAAGCCCGCTATTTCGCCGAAACGCTCGCCGAAGCCGGCATCGGGGTGCGCGCACTGGTGGTGAACCGGATGCATCCGCGCTTTGGCAGGGGGGTGGTTGGCCGCGCCCAGGAGCAGGCCGACACCCGGGAGGGCACCGACCTCGGCGGCCTTTACCAGAACCTGGCCGACTTCGAACTAGTGGCCTCTCGCGAAGAAGAACACCTTGCCGGTCTGGCCGAAGCGGTGTACCCCGCCCCGGTGGCGCGCGTTCCGTTCCTCGCCAGCGATGTGCACGACCTCGATGGGCTGAGCGAGGTGGCCGAGTACCTGCTCTGAGGTGAGGGGGTCCTTAGGTGCGCGGGGGCTGGGCGGCGGCGAGGGCGGCGGCGGCCTCGCTTACCGTTTCGGTAACCGACACGACGCGATCGAATCCCGTGGTGTGGAGCAGGCGCGTGAGGGTGGGGCGGCTGCAGGCCACCGCCACGTCGCCACCAGCCTCCCGGGCGCGGCGGATGCCGCCAATGAGCGCGCCGAGGCCGGCGGAATCCATAAAGGGCACCATCGAGAGGTCGATGAGAAGATGGCTCTCTTGGTCCAGGGCGCCGAGGGCTTCGCGAAATACGCTCACGGTGTACGCGTCGAGCTCCCCGACGGGGCGGCACAGCGTGTAGTCGGAAGTGTGTTCTACCTGGATCTCGAGCACAGAATCCCCCCTGGGCGGCGGTGGCGAGATCGTAGCCCGGTGTCTGCTCCGGGCGGCGGGGATGGAGTGGGATGGCGGCGGACGGGTAGATTGTTCAGATGCCGCAGGTTCTCGTCGCCACTGATGCCAATGCGGTATACGCGGAGGTGGATGCCGCCCTCGCCGATGAGACCACCCTGGTGGCGCGGGTGAGGGCCGGTACGGAGGTCGGGGCGGCGGTGGCGGCCGGGACCCCCGACCTCGTGGTGATGGATCTCCAGATCGGCAACATGGGGGGTATCGCCACCTGCCTGTACCTGCGTCAGGAGGCGGAGGAGCAGCGCCTGCCCGCCGTAAAGGTCCTCATGCTGCTTGATCGGGAGGCCGACGTCTTCCTGGCGCGGCGTTCGGGAGCCGACGGGTGGCTCGTCAAGCCACTCGACGCCTTTGCGTTACGAGCGGCGGCCACCGCGATCCTGGCCGCCACGCCGGCCACGGCTTAGGAGCGTCCGGGGTCATGCACTAGCGTGATCTCTCCCCACCGGGTGGTGGCTCAGCTTGGCAGAGCGCTGCGTTCGGGACGCAGAGGTCGGGAGTTCAAATCTCCCCCACCCGACTCAAGTATTCTCTGTTCGGCGGATCGCTGAGTCTTGGCCCGCCCCCGGCACCCACCGCATTTTCGGCCCGTTCTCGAGGTGGGTGGTGGATTGGGGGGAAGGCCGACGTAACGTCCAGTGTGATCTTGGTGGTGGCCGCGCTCGTATCAGGACTCGCGTTTCTGTATTACGGATTCAGGGTGTTGTTTCAGGATGCCGCCAAGGGAGAATTCGAGCGGTACGGCATGCCCGACGTTCGCCAAGTGGTTGGCCTCTTGGAAGTACTCGGCGGGACAGCAGTCATCCTCGGCCTTGCGGTCGCTCCGTTGGGAGCCTTTGCCGCTGTCGGGCTCACGACGCTGATGGTCCTCGGGCTGATCGTTCGGGTCAGAATCCACGACGCAGTGCGTCTCATGGTCCCCGCCGCGTTACTCGGCGCGCTGAATGCCGTTCTAGCCCTGCTCTTTCTCTCGGCTTGACGCGTCGGTCAGCGGCTCTTGCCGTTGAGCACTGCTGAGATCGATGCCAGGGAGAAGACCGAAAGGGCGGGCAGGTATTGCTTCATGGGGTCCCCGGCCTTCATGTGCATGCCGATTGCCCCGACCATGAACGTGGCGAGGCCGAGCGAGGCGGGTCGGGTCAGCCGTGGCGATGCATGCCCGACCAGCATCGCCGTGGCCAGTCCGACCTTTGCTGCGCCAACGGCGTACATCTGCGTCTCGGAGAGCCCGTACACCTCAAACTCCTCCTTCATGTTGGTTGCCTCACCGCCTCGATAGCCGGTGTCCTTATTGAACCGGACGAACCAGACATCCAAAATCCAAAGAGCCGCCGCCGTCTGGGCGAGTTTGCCAATCACATGCATGGACCAGTTCCTTCCAATAGACATCAGCCTCCCAGGGTAGGGGTTGATTGGCTTTTTGCCGCCGCCGAGCGATGAGTTGCGAGCCGTGTGCTCGAAGGCGGTTGGGTCGTGCACTCTGGGCGGTTCGGTCGCCGCGGAATAGGCGAGCCCGGGTGGTGGCAGGTCGTCTCGATGGGTGCTCCAACATAGGGCTGGGAGGATTGATTCGGCCGATGACTCGGTAGCGTTGGCGGGGGACACAATGGAGTGTCCAAAACGAAGGAGCCCTTGATGCAGGACGCATTCGAGTTGACAACGGGCCAGTTCGACCTTGTCTACAACTCGTTTTCACTCACGATCGCCGCCATGGGCGCATCGCTGTTGTTCTTCCTCCTCGTGCGTGATCGGGTGCGCCCTGCGCACCGCATGGCCGTCACCATCTCGACGGTTGTGGTGGCGATCGCCCTCTACCATTACCTGCGTATCTTCTCCTCGTGGTCGGACGCCTTCGTCTACGTCGATGGCACCTTTGTCCAGCGAGGCCGGCCGTTCAACGAGGGGTATCGCTACGTTGACTGGCTGTTGACCGTCCCGCTGCTTCTCGCCGAACTGATCATCGTCCTGAAGCTGGCCAAGGCCACCACCCGAAGCCTCATCATCAGACTCGGCATAGCCGCCGTGGCCATGATTGCGCTCGGGTACCCCGGTGAGATCGCGGCTCCAGACTCGGCTACCAGGACGCTGTTCGGCATCCTCTCCACGATCCCGTTCCTCTACATCCTCTATGTGCTGTTCGTGGAACTTGGCCGTTCCCTCGAACGTCAGAGCCCGGAGGTGCGCAAGATCGTCCACGGTCTCCGCTTCTTGTTGCTGGCCGTGTGGGGTGTCTACCCCCTTGCCTACATCGCTCCGTCGGTGATCGACGACCCCGCCGTGGCTGAGGTCGTTCGACAGGTCGGCTATTCGATCGCCGACATCCTCGCCAAACCGCTCTTCGGCCTGTTCATCCTGGCCATTGCCCTGATCAAGTCAGCGGACGAATCCGCTAGTGAACCCGATGACCATCAGCGCGACTCCGAGGAGCTGGCGCGGGTCTGAGCCTCGCAGGAGAGCAGCCACCTATACCGCGAACGGACTGACACCGAGGCGTACCGCTGCGCGTGCACCCCACCGATTTCGAGGAGGGCCTTGAGCTCGATGTCGTTGCGGAGGAGCAGGGGGCGGAGGTTGACCCCTGGTGCGGGCAGGTCGACCGGATCAACCCTGACGAGGCCGGGAGGTCCGCTGACTGCCCTGCACCCGCAGGATCTCATCCACGAGGAGGCGTTCTCTCTCGCTCTGACGGCGGTCGGTAACGGGCATCTCGCGCCGGGGTACTGAACCGGTCTGGTTCGGCGCGGTTCTCCGCCTGATATGAATCAGCGAAACGAAAACACCTTGGCGGGGCCGTTGTCGAGCGGGGGCAGGAAGCCGCGTTCACGGAGAATCGGCATCACGCCCTCGCCGAACCAGTAGGCCTCTTCCAGGTGGGGATAGCCCGACATGATGAACGCATCGAAGCCCAGTTCGTGGTACTCGATGATCCGGTCGGCAACGGTTTCGTAATCTCCCACCAGGGCGGTGCCGACACCGCCCCGCACCAGGCCCACGCCGGCCCACACGTTGGGGTAGATCTCCAGCCGAGACAGGTCGCCGCCGGTGAGTTCGGCCTGACGCCGCTGGCCCACCGAAGCGGTGTTGGCAAAATCAGCCCGTGCCTCGGCGATGGCGGCGGGGGGGATGCTAGCCAGGATGTCGTCGGCGGTCTGCCACGCTGCCGCGCTGGTGGGCCGGGTGATGGTGTGGAACCGAATGCCGAAGCGCAGCGAGCGACCGAAACTGGCCGCTAACGCTCGCATACGGTCGAGCCGTGGCTTCACCATGGCGGGAGGCTCACCCCATGCGAGGTAGACGTCTACGTGCTCGGCCGCCACGCGTTCGGCGGCTGCGGAGGCACCGCCGAAGTAAATGGGCGGAACGGGATCCGGAACTTCACGAGTGGTGGCGTCGGCCACATCGAAAAACTGGCGATGTTGGGTAAGGGGCGCACCGCTCCATGCCCCGCGCAGCACCTCAATGAACTCGCCGGTGCGTTCGTAGCGGGTTTCTTTGTCTTCGGTGATGCCGAAGCGCGCCAGTTCGGCTTGCTCGGCCCCGGTAACGATGTTCACGAGGAGTCGCCCATCGGACATCCGTTGATAACTGGAGGCCATCTGCGCCGCCAGAGTGGGGGTGAGCAGGGCGGGGCGAAAGGCCACCAGAAACTTGAGACGCCGGGTGAGGGGGATGAGCGAAGCGGTGGCCACCCAGGCGTCCTCGCACCCCGTTCCGCACGGCGTGAGCACGGCATCGAAGCCCAACCCGTCGCACGCTTGGGCGATCTGGGCCAAATAGGAGTGGCTGGGGGCCCGGGCCGGCGAATGGCTGCCCGGCAGGACATCACGCGAGTCGCCCGCGGTGGGGAGGAACCAGTTCATCTCGATCATCCCCTGCCAGCCTAAGCAGGTTCGACGCGCCTGCCTAATGGGTCAGCGAGTGGCGACGCGACGGGCGGTGCGGCGGAGAAGGAGAGCAGGGATGATCAACCCAGCGCCCAGCGCGGCGAGCCACACGATGACGGTGGCGAGGATCCAGGTGGTCAACCCGGTGATGGCGATGCCATCGGAGATGATGGTGGTGAGCAGCAGCCCCAAGAAGGTGGAGAGGAGGGAGGTTCCGCCCGAGAGGGCAGGCGCCCGTCGGCGGGCGGTGCGTTCGAGGAGGGGATGAATGATCGATTCGATCACGGTGAAGATGGCCACGGCGATGAGAAACGTGCGCCAACCGATGGTGAGGTCGTCGAGGACCACACTGGCTACGAATAGACCGATCGTGTTGGCGACCAGTAGGACGATGACGCGAACGAGACGATCTCCCATAAGTGATGTAGGTCCTCCGCTGATGAAGCGATGTTGGTGTCGAGCGCCGCAGTGTGTTCCTGTGCCGCGCTCTAACGGTATCCCCTCGACACCGCTGGAAAGGGGCTCTCCCTTGCCGGACGGCTCCGCCGCGACAGGTGGCTCGTTACGCCCTACGGTGCGGAGATGGAGCTTGGAGATCTGCAACGGCTCATGGCGGACACCTACGGCGAGCAGGATCGCGAGCGTGGCATCCCCGCCACCGTGGCCTGGCTCACCGAGGAACTAGGCGAACTGGCCCAAGCCGTTCGCAAAGGCACCCCGTCCGAACAGCTCCACGAGTTGGGGGATGTGCTGGCTTGGCTGGCATCGCTGGCCGAGCAACTGGACCTCTCCCTGGAGGACGCTATGGCTCGTTACGCCCATGGCTGCCCCCGATGTGGGGCGATCCCGTGTGGTTGCCGAGCGGGGTAGCGAGGGTTCACCACACTCGGGAGTTTCAGCGCGGATGGAGCGTTTCAGCGATTTGGATGGAGTTGAGCGCCGCGCCCTTACGGAGGTTGTCGCCGGAGAGGAACAGCGCGAGGCCCCGCCCGTCGGCCACGGTGGAGTCGGCTCGAAGGCGACCCACGCGCGTCACGTCACCGCCAGCCACGGCCAGGGGCGTGGGCACGTGATCGAGCACAACACCGGGGGCTGCCTCGAGGAGGTCTTGGGCCTGCGCCGGGGACAGCGGGCGCTCGAAGGTGGCGTTGATGGCCATCGAGTGCCCGGCAAATACCGGTACCCGCACGCACAGACTGGACACCGCCAGGTGGGGGAGGCCGAGGATCTTGCGGCTCTCGTGCCGGAGCTTTTGGTCTTCGTCGGTTTCGCCAAGCCCATCGTCGATGAAGGTCCCGGCGTGCGGGATCACGTTGAAGGCAATGGTTTTCGGGAACTGCTGGGCGGGCGGGAAGTGAATAGCGGCCCCATCGTGGGTCAACGCGGCGGCTTGGGATCCCGCGGCGTGCACCTGCTCGTTGAGTTCCTCCACCCCGGCCAGGCCCGCCCCCGACACGGCTTGATAGGTGCTGACGATCATCGATTGCAGGCCCGCCTCGCGGTCGAGCGGCTTCAACACCGGCATGGCCACCATCGTGGTGCAGTTGGGGTTGGCCACGATGCCCTTGGGGATCGACTGCAGGGCCTCAGGGTTCACCTCGGGCACCACTAAGGGAACCTCGGGGTCCATGCGCCACGCCGAGGAGTTGTCGATCACAATGGCGCCGGTGGCCGCCACCCGGGGGGCGAGCACCAGTGAGGCCGTCTTACCGGCGGAGAACAACGCGATATCGAGCCCAGCAACATCGGCGCGCTCGGCGTCTTCTACCGTGAGGTCGTGGCCCTGCCAGCGGATCACCCGCCCGGCCGAGCGGGCCGACGCGAACAAGCGGAGGTGCTCGACCGCCACCGCGCGTTCATCAAGCAAACTGAGCATGACGCCACCCACCTGCCCAGTGGCCCCAAACAGTCCTACTCGCATCGGCGCACGTTATCCCCCGGTCTCCGGCGAGGTGAAACGCGTATTGCCAGCGTGCCGACCCGCCGGTGGACTAGAGCCCGAA
Organism: Acidimicrobiia bacterium; assembly: GCA_009694375.1. Classification (NCBI taxonomy): domain Bacteria; kingdom Bacillati; phylum Actinomycetota; class Acidimicrobiia; species Acidimicrobiia bacterium. The sequence continues at coordinate 37,333 of SHVB01000014.1, read as the reverse complement.
GGCGGTGTGGAGTTCTTGGACGGCCTGCTCGACCTGCGCCTCACGCACGATGCAGGAAATCCGAATAGCCGACGTGGAGATCATCTCGATGTTGATGCCAGCGGCGGCGAGAGTCTCGAAGGTAAGGGCGGCCACGCCGGGGTTGGATTTCATCCCGGCACCTACGAGACTTACCCGCGCGATGCCCGCATCGCTGCTTACCCCGCTGGCGGAGATCTCCGTAGCCAGGGCCGTGGTGATCGCCTGGCTCTGGGGGAGGTCTTCGTGCGGCACGGTGAAGGAGATGTCGGTAATCCCGTGCTCCGAGGTGTTCTGAACGATCATGTCGACGTTGACATCGGCATCGGCGAGCAGTCGGAACAGGCGGGCGGCGATACCAGGCTGATCGGGGACACCGCTCACGGTGACCTTGGCTTCCGAGGTGTCATGCACAACGGCGGAAACGACGGCTTGTTCCATGGAGGGTTCCTCCTCTTGGACCCAGGTGCCAGGCTCCCAGGTGAACGCGGATCGGACGTGCAACTTCACGCCCCAGGTACGGGCAAATTCAACGGATCGCATCGCGGGCTTCGGGCAGCCCGAGGCGGTCATCTCCAGCATCTCATCGAAACTGATGGTGCTCATCCGTTGCGCGCTCGGCACTAGGCGCGGGTCGGCGGTGAAGACCCCCGATACATCGGTGTACAACTCGCATGAATGGGCACCGAGCGCATGGGCAAGGGCCACGGCGGTGGTGTCGGAACCGCCCCGGCCGAGAAAGGTGACGTCTCGATCGCTCGACACACCCTGGGCCCCGCCAACCACTGGGGTGCGGCCATCGCGCAAGGCGGCTCTGAGCCGCTCCGGTCGCAGTTCGAGAATCTTGGCGCTGGTGTGGGTGTTGTCGGTGATGAAGCCCGCCTGGCTCCCCGTGAAACTGTCGGCGGGAATACCAAGGTCGTGCAGGGCCATGCAGAGCAAGGCGGTGGCCTTGCGCTCGCCGGCGGTGATGAGCATGTCCATTTCCCGGCCGGGCCGCACCTTGGACACCGCCCCGGCGAGGCGGATCAACTCATCGGTCTCTTTGCCCATGGCGCTCACCACCACTACGACGTCCTCGCCGTGGCGCTTCGTGCGGGCAACATGGTCCGCCACCTCACGGATGCGCTCCGGATCCGCGACCGAGGTCCCGCCGAATTTCTGGACGATCAAGGACACGAGGGGCGACGCTACCGCTGTTCCCCCTGACCTTACGAACTACTTAGCCTGGATCGGTCTCCTCGATCAGCGCGCCCCACGTCCGCAGCAGGTAGATGGCTCGGTGCTCGGTGACCTGCAGCAGCGCGCACATGGCCCGCAGATCGTCATTACGGACGGACAATACCTGCCCGTTGTAATCCCCCCGCTGGAGGATGATGGAGTGGAGGAACCGAAGCATCGCCTCGGCTTCGGGTGCTGCCTGGAGGGCCTGGAGGTTGATCATGACACTGGCGACCCGAGGGCTCTCCGCCAGGGGTTGGTCGCCCAGTAGTTGGGCGGTGGGCACGCCGTAGAACTTGGCCAGGGCATGGAGCCGAGCGAGGCTGAGGCGGCGCGCGCCCCGCTCATAGGCCCCGATGGTGGGGGCCGTCCAGCGCCCCGACGACGCTTTCTCCACCTCGTCAAGGGAAAGGTGGCGGGTATGGCGTATCGCCCGCAACCGCTGCCCGACCTGCCGGGAGAAAGCCGCATCGTCAGGATCGATGTCGTGAGTTGTCATACGGGGCACTCCTGGCAAACGACCTCTGATTGCGCTGAAGCCTACGCGATCAGCCCCGCGTCGGGTTGGCCCGGAGCGCGCGAGAGTCGACCGTCGGGAACTGGTACTAAGGTTTTCTCTCATGCCGAGCGAGAAACGACAGCGACAAGACGAGGGGCGCCTCATGCGCCTAGATGCCCAGCGGGCCGCCACGAGCCGATCAAACCGCTTCCGCCAGTTGCGAGTGGTGGGCGGGGTCGTGGGGGCCGTGTTGTTGGCGGCCCTGGTGGTCTCGGTGCTCTCGGAAGATGACAAGCCCACCGCCACCACCGCCACCACCGCCACCACCGCCCCCACGAGCGGAGGTGACGCGGCGATCGGCGATACCGCCTGTCCGCCGGCTGATGGCAGTGGTGAGCGAACCACCTCCTTCACCTCTGGTCCGGTTTCCTGCATTGATGTCACCAAGACCTACACCGCCGAGGTGGTCACCTCGAAGGGCGACTTCACCATCGAACTGGATCCGAGCAAGGCGCCGAAAGCCGTGAACAACTTCGTGTTCCTGGCCCGGAACCACTACTACGACGGCGTGTCCTTCCACCGGATCATCCCGGGCTTCGTGGTGCAAGGGGGGGACGCCACCGGCGAGCCGCCGGGTACGGGCGGTCCCGGGTACAGTTTTGCCGACGAACTGCCCACGGACGGTCCGCCGTACTACGAGGTGGGGTCCCTGGCGATGGCGAATTCCGGACCGGACACCAACGGAAGCCAGTTCTACATCGTCACCGGCGAGCAGGGGGTGAAACTTCCGGCGCAGTACTCCTTGTTTGGAGACGTCACTGAGGGTCTCGATACCGTGGTGAAGTCGATTGAAGCCACCGGCACGCCGGAAGGCACGCCGAGTAGTTCGACCACCATCACCTCGGTGACCATTACCGAGTCCTAGCCCGCCACCGAGAGGGCCTGGGGAGCGCCCTAGGGGAGAACGGAGAGGTCGGTAGGCAGCCCGTCGACGAATACCGTCACCCGGCCCGCCCCTGCCGCCTGCCAGGTGCCATCGGGATGGCGCAGCAGCGCCGTGCGCTCGTCGATTCCCACGATGGGCAGGCCCCGGGGGGCGATCTTGAGCGTGCGCTTCTCCTTTTCGTGGCTCCAGGTGTCGTGGTGGGGAATGAGCGCCATACGTTCCTGAAGGCCAAGGCCGAGCGTGAGTGCCCCGCCGCGGGGGTCCACCAGCGGGTCGCAGAGCACCATGGCCCCGGATCCCGAACCCGCCAGCACTGCGCCCTCCCGCCAGGCGGTCACGATCGCATCCCATACAGGCGAGTTCTTCAGCACCGCCCGCAGGTGCATCGGGGAGCCGTCGGCCAAGTAGATGAACCGGGCCTCGGCGATGTGGCCAAGATGGGTTGCCTCGAGCGCATCAGACCGGATGAGTATCGGCAGTGACCCTACGGTGGCACCCAGTGAAGCAAACCACGCCTCGGCAGTCTGAATGGCCCGTTGGGGATGTTCATAGGCCGCCGCGGTGGCCAGCACCAGGACGTGCGTGCCGCCGCTCGCCGTGAGCAGGTCTTGATCGAAACTGCAGCCTGGACGCCATGCGTCACCACCAACGAGGGCCAGCGTTCCCGACATAGCCCTCACGCTATGCCGGGCGAGCCCTTTGGACCGCACGCGTGGTCGATCGGTAGCGTCGGCGTCCATGAGCATCACCAAACTGGGGATTGTCGGGTCAGGGATCATGGGGTCGGGCATCGCGGAGGTGGCCGCCAAGGCGGGCATTGCGGTGGTGCTCCGTTCTCGCTCGCGAGCAAGCGCCGATGCCATGGTGGCGGGCCTCGCCAAGTCGCTGGCCAAGCAGGTGGATCGGGGCAAACTCGACGAGGCGGCCGCCGCGGAGATCAGTGACCGCGTGAGTGCCACCGACGACCTTCAGGACCTGCAGGATTGCGACCTGGTGCTGGAGTCCGTGGTGGAAGATCTCGCTGTCAAGAAGGACTTGTTCGCCAGCCTCGACAAGATCGTGAAGCCCGGCGCGATGCTGGCCACCAACACCTCGACCCTGCCGGTGGTGGAGTTGGCGATGGCCACCGAGCGTCCCGACCTCGTGGTGGGCATCCACTTCTTCAACCCCGCCCCCATGATGAGCCTGGTGGAGGTCATCGCACCGCTCACCGCCAGCGAAGCCACCGTGGCCGCCGCCAAGGCATTCGCGGCTGGCTGCGGGAAAGACGTGGTGGAGGTGAAAGATCGCGCCGGTTTCATCGTGAACGCGCTGCTGTTCCCGTACCTGAACAACGCCGTGCGGATGCTGGAGTTGGGTACCGCCAGTCGCGACGACATCGACACCGCCATGAAGGGTGGCTGCAACTTCCCGATGGGTCCGCTGGCCCTACTCGACCTCGTGGGCCTCGACACCTCGTTGTCGATCCTCGATGCCCTCTACGACGAGTTTCGCGACCCGAACTACGCCGCCTTGCCGCGTTTGCGCCGGATGGTGGCCGCGGGTCAACTCGGCCGGAAATCCGGCTCTGGCTTCTACGATTACGCCAAAAAGTAGGAGGACGCCGCACCATGACTGCATCTGAACTGTTCGACATCGCCGGAAAACGAGCCGTGGTCACCGGTGGCGGCAGCGGCATCGGCACGATGATCGCCTCGGGGTTGGTGGAGGCAGGGGTGAGTGTGATCATTGCCTCTCGCAAAGAGGATTCCCTCAAAGAGGTCACCGAGGCGCTCGCCGAACGGGGCGATTGCTCCTACATCGTGGCCGACCTCTCGACCGAGGGGGGCTGCGAGGGCCTCGGCGCGGCGGTGGCGGAGCGTTGGGACTCGCTCGACATCCTCGTGAACAATGCGGGCGCCAACTGGGGGGCGCCGCTGGCCGAACAGAACAGCGCCTCCTGGCACCGAGTGCTCGACGTAAACGTGGAAGGCGTATTCCACACCACGAAGTTCCTTCTGCCTCTCCTGCAGGCCGCCGGCCGTGACGACGATCCGGCCCGGATCATCAACATCGGGTCGATCGACGGCATCCAGGTACCCGGCTTCGAGACCTTCGCCTACTCCGCCTCCAAGGCGGCCGTGCACCAACTCACCCGGCACTTGGCCAAACATCTGGCTCCACAGATCACCGTGAACGCCATCGCGCCGGGTCCGTTTCAGTCGCGGATGATGAAGGCCACCCTGGCCGCCGCCGGTGATGGCATGGCGAAGATGGTGCCGTTGCGGCGTATCGGGCAACCACAGGACATGGCCGGTCCGGCCATTTTCCTCTGCTCGAAAGCCGGGGCGTATCTCACCGGCGCAATCATCCCGGTAGACGGCGGCATCGCCACCACCAAGTAGATAGCGGTGCCGCTGGAGCCTGCTCCCACGCCCTGGAAGTTCCCTCCGGCCACCGAAGCCGACGACGACGGGGTGGCCGGAGTGGGGGCCGACCTCGAACCGGGCACGCTGCTGCACGCCTACCGTCATGGGCTCTTTCCGATGCCGCTCGGCCGTGACGGCCCGATGGGATGGTGGTCGCCTGATCCACGCGGGGTGCTGCCTCTTGATGGTCTCGTGGTGAGTCGCTCCCTGGCGCGTTCAACCGCTCGCTACGACGTGCGGGTGAATACGGCCTTTGCCGAAGTGGTGGAGGCGTGCGGGGATGCCCGACGACCGGGTGGCTGGATCAGCGCTGAGATTCACTCGGCCTACCAACGACTTCACGATCTCGGATGGGCCCACAGCATCGAGGCCTGGGACGATGACGGTCTGGCCGGCGGTCTCTATGGGGTGGCGATCAACGGCTTGTTTGCCGGAGAGTCGATGTTCTACCGCCGGGTCGATGCTTCCAAAGTGGCGTTGGTGGGCCTGGTGGATCTCTTGCGCCAGGACGGCGAACCCGCCCGCCTCCTCGACGTGCAGTGGGCCACCGACCATTTGCGGCGGCTGGGGGCGGTGGGAATCCCCCGTTCGGACTACCTCGATCGCCTCCGCCTCGCCTTGCGGGTAGGGCCGACTCCGGCCCTCAGATGAGCCCTCGGCCGGGGCGAGCCCGAGGGCGATCGGGTCATGGGGTTTGTCGCCCTGATCGCGGCGGGGGATCATGGAACCCATGACGCCCACCCACCTGGAGCAACCGGATCGTCCCTGGATGATTCGCACGTACTCGGGTCACTCCACGGCCAAGGCCAGCAACGAGTTGTATCGCGCCAACCTGGCCAAGGGGCAGACGGGTCTGTCGATCGCCTTCGACCTCCCCACCCAGACCGGTTATGACCCCGACCATGTCCTGGCCAAGGGCGAGGTGGGCAAGGTCGGCGTTCCGGTCGTGCACCTGGGCCACATGGGGGAACTGCTCGACGGTATCCCTCAGGGCGAGATGAACACCTCGATGACTATCAACGCGCCCGCCGCGTGGTTGCTCGGGCTGTACGTAGCCAACGCCGAGAATCACGGCGTGGCCAGTGAGGAACTTCGCGGCACGACACAGAACGACATCGTCAAGGAGTACCTCTCCCGGGGCACCTACATTTTTCCGCCGCTGCCGTCGCGGCGTCTGATCGTGGACATGATCGCCTTCTGCGCCGAGCGGGTGCCGCGATGGAACCCGATGAACGTGTGCAGTTATCACCTGCAGGAGGCGGGAGCGACGCCAGTGCAGGAACTGGCCTACTCGTTGGCCACCGCCATCGGGGTGCTCGACGCCGTGCGAGAATCTGGTCAGGTTGCGCCCGAGGCGTTCCCGCAGGTGTTCGCCACCATCAGTTTCTTCGTGAACAGCGGCATCCGCTTCGTGGAGGAGACGGCCAAGATGCGAGCGTTCACCCATCTATGGGATCGCATCGGCCTAGAGCGCTACGGCGTCACCGATCCCAAGGCCCGACGGTTTCGCTACGGCGTGCAGGTAAACAGCCTTGGCCTCACCGAGGCCCAACCCGAGAACAACGTGCAGCGCATCGTCCTCGAAATGCTGGGAGTGACCTTGTCGCGCGGGGCGCGGGCGCGTTCGGTGCAGTTGCCGGCCTGGAACGAAGCCCTCGGTCTGCCCCGGCCCTGGGACCAGCAGTGGGCATTGCGTATGCAGCAGGTCCTGGCCTACGAGACCGACCTCCTCGAGTATCCGGACCTGTTCGAGGGGTCGGTGGTGGTTGAGGCTCTCACGGCGGAATTAGCCGAAGCCGCCTGGGCCGAGTTGCAGGAGGTGCTCGACCTGGGGGGCGCGTTCGGAGCGATCGAACAACTGAAGGGGCGTCTGGTCAGCAGCCACGCCGAGCGCTTGCGCAAGATCGAGTCGGGTGATCTCACGGTGGTGGGAGTCAACCGCTTCACCGAAGCCCTGCCGTCTCCGTTGGAAGGGGAGGGGTCCATTCTCAGGGTAGATCCCGACGTGGAGGCCCTCACGGTGGCGGGGGTGGTGCAGTGGCGGGCCCAACGAGACCACGATGCGGTGCAGCGGGCGCTCGACGAACTGCGGCGGGTGGCGATGTCGACTGAGAACGTGATGCCCGCCACCATTGATCTCGCCCACGTTGGGGGCACGACCGGGGAGTGGGCGGGCGTGCTGCGCGAGGTATTCGGAGAGTACCGAGCCCCTACCGGAGTGGCCGCCGCCGCCGGGGCGGCGGGAGGCAGCGCGGGTCTTCGGGCCCTGGCCGAACGGGTGAAGGCCCTCCCGGGGGGACCACCCCGGCTTCTCGTGGCCAAGCCGGGTCTGGATGGACACAGCAATGGTGCCGAACAGATTGCCGTGGCGGCACGTGACGCCGGCCTCGAGGTGATCTACCAGGGGATTCGGCTCACCCCGGAGCAGATCGCGTCAGTAGCCCTCGACGAGGATGTGGATGTGATCGGCCTCTCCATCCTCTCGGGCAGTCATCTCGACTTGGTGCCCGAGGTGGTGCGTCTCTGTCGCCAACGGGGGGTGACGGCGCCAGTGGTGGCCGGCGGGATCATCCCGGAGGAGGATCGGCCGCGCCTGCTGGCGGCGGATCTGGCGGCGGTCTACACCCCGAAGGACTTCAACTTCACCACCATCATGGGTGAGATCGTGGATCTCGCGGTGGCTCACCGGGGCTGACCGTTTCCTGGGGTTCGGGTGGAAGGGCCCACTGCGGTTCGTCGGCCCCGAGGGCACGACCGGGCCAGCGGATGTGACCGGGGGTGGCGGAGAGGTGGGCCACGAGGCCCTGCATGGGTACGCCGTCGACCGTGACAATAGATTGGCGCGCCGCGAAGTGTGGGTCGTTGGCGATGTCGGCCATGTCATGGATGGCGGCGGCGGCGGCCTCGGCATCGTCGAAGGCGGCCAGTACCTCATCGCGGGGACGGGTGGCACAGAACGCGGTCAGGCACGCATCGATCTCGTCACGTGCCGCAATTCGTCCGTTGAAGGTCTGCAGATCGGTGCGGTCGCCCAAGCCGATGAGGGCCATGACCCGCGCCGCCACCGACTCGGCCGAGGTGGACACCGCTATCCAATGTCCATCAGCACAACGCCACGTTCCGCGTGGAACTGAGTACGGGATACCGGAGCCCAATCGGGGCTGCAGATAGCCCGAGGTGGCATAGGCGCCCGGCAGGGGCCCCATGCACTGGAACAGCGACTCCAGGAGATTCACATCAACCACCTGGCCCACCCCGGACCACAGCGCGGTCATGGTGGCAAAGGCGCCCACGATGGCGGTGATCTCGTCGGTGAGGGCGATGGGCGGCAGCAAGGGGCCACCGTCGGGTTCCCCATTGAGGGCGGCGAAGCCCGACAGGGCCTCGGCGATGGTGGCGAAGCCGGCTCGGTGGGCGTAGGGGCCGTCCTGTCCAAATCCGGTGACTCGGAGGATCACCAAGGAGGGGTTGCGGGCGAGGAGTACGTCGGGGCCGAGGCCGAGTCGTTCGAGCGTGCCAGGCCGAAAGTTTTCCACCAAGACATGGCCTTCTTCGACCAGGCGCAGGATGGTGGCCCGGCCTTCCGCCGTTTTGATATCCACCACCGCGCAGCGTTTGTTGCGCGACACCATCTTCCAATACAACGAGGTGCCATCGGCGGGGTGCGGTACCCCCATGCCGCGGGTGGCATCGCCGGTGCCGGGGCGTTCGATCTTGAGTACGTCAGCGCCGTAGTCGGCGAGGTAGCGGGCGGCGCCGGGTGCGGCGATCACCGTGGCGAGGTCGAGCACGCGGATCCCCGCGAGGGGCCCGCTCATGCCGGGATCATCGGGTGGTCACGGCCATGGCAAAACAGCGATCACGGAGGTGGCCGAGGGCGTAGTCGGCGTAGGCCCCGCCGTACATGTGGCGAGTTTGCTCGGTCCAGGCCAGTGCCTCAGGGCTGGAGATCCGGCGGTGCACCTGAAGGATGCCGCCATCGAACACGCGGTATTCGGCCCAGGTGCCGGGGTAGTCCTTTACGCAGGCCACCTCTGCCCAGGGCCGGTCGCCGGTGGTGGATATTCGGCGTACCCGATTTCGGTGGGTGTGGCCGGCGAAGTAGCCGAGAATGCCGGGATGGCGAGCCACGGTGGCCACGAGTTGTTCGGAGGGGTCGGGGAGGATCCCGAAATAGCTTTCCGGGCGCGCCGCGCTATCGGGGTTCCACACGTGGTGGTGGCCGAACACGAGTACCGGTTGGTCGGCGCTACCGGCGAGATCGTCTAGCCAGGCAAGTTGCGACGACGTGACCCGTCCCGGGGTGCGGCCGGGATCGGTGGTGTCGAGGACAGCCACGGTGACGCCCGGCAGGTCGACCCGCTGGGTGGGGGTGGCGGCGTAGTGGCCGCCGTAGTAGCCGTCGTGGTTGCCGCGAACGTGCACCAGTCTTTCGCCGAAGGCAGGCTCGTAGGCCGCCCGGAAGGCGGCGTATTCCTCCAGCGTGCCCTTGGCGGTGAGGTCGCCCTTCACGATCACCAGATCGGGGTTGAGGCCCTTCATCTCAGCTATCGCAGCGCGATTCATCACCTCGGGATACGGATCAGCCCCCGGTTCAGCACTGAAGACGGGTCCCATGTCGAATCCCTCGATGACACCGCAGGTGGTCTCCCCGAAGTGAACATCGTTGACGGTGGTGATGGTGGCGAGGCGCTCGCCGAGGCGTGGCAGGGTGCGAAAGGCGAACCCGTCGATCTGATGATCGGTATCAGGAGTGAGGCCGTCGAACACCCGCATCTCGTGGCCGTCATGGATCACGGCCTCGTCGTCGGCCACGGTGGTGAGTTCGGCCATAAGCGGGGGCGGCGTTGGTGGCCCGCTAGGCCTTGATCGCGATCGCCGGGGCGACCCTGTCGTGGCGGTACTGGCGGCGAGGGGCCCAGCGCATCCCGCCGGGGCGGAGGGGGGTTGAGGTCGGGAGGTCGCTCACCGCCTCGAGGATAGGCAACTTCCGGCAGCGGTAGGAGATCACCCGGGTCGGGCGCGGCGAGCGGGGATTGGTTTGGACCACCAACGGCCCGCGAAACGCCAGCGAGGCGGCTCGACATCGGGGGCCGCCGCCGCAACGGTTCGAGGCCATACGACCTCGACAGCCGCCGCGATGGCGGCAGCCTCTTCGTCGCTGGGGAGGGGAGTGATCTCCATCAGCGGACCATCACAGGGGAACGTTGCCGTGCTTACGTTTCGGGAGTTCCTCGCGCTTGGAGCGCAACAGTTCCAGGCCGGCGATGAGCTTGATACGGGTGTGGGCGGGATCGATTACGTCGTCGACGAACCCACGTTCTGCTGCCACGTACGGGTTGCAGAACTTTTCGGTGTAATCCTCTACGAGTTCGGCTCGCCTGGCTGCGGGATTTTCGGCGGCGGCGAGTTCCTTGCGGTGCACAATCTCCACGGCCCCCTGCGGCCCCATCACGGCCAACTCGGCGCTCGGCCAGGCGAAGGCGAGGTCGGCGCCGATGGACTTCGAGTTCATCACCACATAGGCGCCTCCATAGGCCTTGCGGGTGATCATCTGGATGCGCGGCACGGTGGCTTCGCAGTAGGCGTAGAGGAGTTTGGCGCCGTGACGAATGATGCCGCCGTACTCCTGGTCGACCCCAGGGAGGAATCCGGGCACGTCTACGAAGGTGATGAGGGGAATGTTGAAGGCATCGCAGGTGCGCACGAAGCGGGCCGCTTTCTCAGCGCTGTTGATGTCCAGCACGCCGGCTAGGACCATCGGTTGGTTGCCCACGATGCCCACGGGGTGGCCGTCGAGACGGGCGAAGCCACAGGTGATCGAACCGGCCCAGTGGGGGAAATACTCGACATAGTCGGCGTCGTCCACCACGGCCCCGATCACGGATTTCATGTCGTAGGGGATGTTGGGACTGGCGGGCATCAGCTCGCGGAGTTCAGGAGTCTCCCGATGGGGGTGGTCGGAGGGGGCGATCGCCGGCGGCGCGTCGAGGTTGTTGGAGGGGAGGAAACTGAGCAGGTATCGCACCTCTTCGAGGACGATCTGTTCGGTGTCGCCTACGAAGGTGGCGACCCCCGACTTCGAGGCGTGGGACATGGCGCCCCCGAGTTCTTCGAGGGTCACCTCCTCGCCGGTCACGGTCTTCACCACCTCAGGGCCGGTGATGAACATGTGTGAGTGCTCCTTCACCATGAAGATGAAGTCGGTCATGGCGGGGGAGTACACCGCACCGCCGGCGCAGGGTCCGAGGATCACACTGATCTGGGGGATCACGCCCGACGCCTGCACGTTGCGGTGGAAGATGCCGCCGTAACTGGCCAGGGAGACCGGGCCTTCCTGAATACGGGCTCCGGCGCCGTCGTTCAACCCGATGAGGGGCGCACCCACCTTGATGGCGAGGTCCATGACTTTGTGGATCTTTTCGGCGAACACCTCACCCAGCGCGCCGCCGAAGACGGTGAAGTCCTGGCTGAAGAGAAACACTTTACGGCCGTCGATCGTGCCCCAACCGGTAACCACGCCGTCGGTGTAGGGACGCTCAAGCATGCCGCTGTCGTGAGCACGGTGCCGGGCCAGCATGTCGAGTTCGTGGAACGAACCCGGGTCGAGCAGGAACTCGATCCGCTCTCGGGCGAGCATCTTGCCCTGGCTGTGTTGGCGTTCAACGGAGCGATCGGATCCGGCGTGTAACGCCTGCTCCTTGCGCTTGGCCAACTCGGAAAGACGGTCGCTCATCGTGTGCTCGGTCACCTCTCTACGGTAGCGGTGGGCCAGCGACGGCGGAAACCACATCGTCGATCCCCACCCTGTGTGAATCGGTGATTGGCTATCCTTGTTTGTAACATCGGGACGTTTTGGAACGAGGGGAAGTGGAAATGCACGACCTGGTTATCCGTGGGGGAAGCGTGGTGGATGGCACCGGTACTCCGTCGGTTACGGCTGATATCGCCGTGACCGACGGCCTGATCACCGAGGTGGGGCGGGTAGATGGCCGAGGCGAGCGCGAATTGGCTGCCGATGGGCTCGTTGTGGCGCCGGGGTGGGTGGATATCCACACGCATTACGACGGTCAGGTGACCTGGGATCCCGAACTCACACCGAGTAGTTGGCACGGGGTGACCACAGTGGTGATGGGCAACTGCGGGGTGGGGTTCGCTCCCGTTCGCCCCGATGCGCAGGGTTTTCTCATCGAATTGATGGAAGGGGTGGAGGACATCCCGGGTACGGCACTGCACGAGGGCATCGACTGGGACTGGGAGAGTTTCCCCGAATACCTCGACGCGCTCGACAAGACGCCCCGTGCTCTCGACGTGGCCGCCCAAGTCCCCCATGCGGCGCTGCGCGCCTACGTGATGGGGGAGCGGGCCCACGAGCAAGATGCGACCGCCGATGACATCGCCGCCATGGCCGCCCTTGCCGAACAGGGCCTGCGGGCCGGGGCCTGTGGCGTAAGCACCAGTCGCACGATTCTTCATCGCTCGAAGTACGGCCTGGTGCCCGGCACCGAGGCCCTCCCCCGCGAACTTCTGGGGCTAGCCGAAGGGATGGCTCGCGCTGGCCACGGCGTGTTCCAACTGGTGTCGGATCACCATGGCGGTGCTGGCGACCGGGATTGGCTGGTCGATCTTGTCGACCGCACCGGGGTGAAGGCCACCTACACCCTGGCGCAGGCGCCCTACGCGCCGGATCGTTGGCGCGAGGCCCTCGCCGCTACCGAGGCGGATCTGCGAGACGGTAGGCGGATCATCCCGCAGGTGGCCTGTCGCCCCACCGGAATGCTGTTCGGTCTTCAATCTTCGCTCCACCCCTTCTCCACCCATCCCAGCTACGTGGCGGTACAGCATCTCCCCCTGAGCGAGCGGGTGGCGTACCTGTCCCGGCCGGAGGTGCGAGCCGCGCTGGCGGCTGAGGCGCCCGCCACCGAAAACGTCATCGCCCTGGCTCTGATGCAACGGTGGGACCAGATCTTCCCGCTGGGCGACCCACCGGATTACGAGCCGCCGCGTTCCGCCAGCGTGGCCGGGGTGTCGGAACGGGAGCGCCGCCACCCGCAGGAGGTGGTACTCGATTGGCTCTTGCAGCGCGACGGCACCGCTTTCCTGTTTGCTCCGTTGGCCACCTACATGGACCACGACCACGAGGTGGTGCGGGAGATGATGACCCACCCCAACACGGTGCTCGGCCTCTCCGACGGGGGCGCCCACTGTGGGCTCATCTGCGACGTCAGCATGCCCACCTATCTCCTCACTCACTGGGTGAACGGGCGTGAGCGCGGTCCGCGTATCGGGTTGGAGCACGCCATCAGTTTGCAGACGTCCCGCACGGCGGCTGCCTATGGCTTCACCGACCGGGGGGTACTCAGCCCTGGGATGCGGGCCGATATCAACTTGATCGACCTAGAGGGCATGCATCTGCGGGCCCCGGAAATGGCGTTCGACCTACCCGCCGGTGGTCGTCGACTCATCCAGAAGGCCGACGGCTACGTGGCCACGCTGCTGGCCGGGCAGGTCACGATGGAACACGGCGAAATGACCGGCACGCGCCCCGGGGGTCTTGTTCGCCTCTGATGGAGCGATCGCGCTGTTACCAATGCGGGAGCCACCTACGGTTCGCAGTGGCGGCGATCGGGGTGGCTGGCGGGCTCCCTCAACTCTTGGGCAGATCGCTCCACGGTTGTCCTTTGAGAGGGTCGGGCTCGCGAGGCAGGCCCAGCAGACGCTCGGCGACGATGTTGCGTTGGATGTTCTCGGTGCCGCCACCGATCCGACTGGACCACTGGAAGAGGAAGACGTCCTGCCAGAAGCCAGCGTCCGGGGCATCGTCGTGCCACAGGGTGCCGGTGGCACCCATGATCGACATGACCGTTGATCCGGTGTGTTCCACCTGATAACTGTTCAGGAGTTTCAGCACCGAAGCCTCCGGTCCCGGCGGTACGCCCTGGGCCACCGCAGTGCGCACGCGGTACACGAGCCACCGTTGAATCATTTCTAGCGTGGCCAGACGGGCGAGTTCCTGGCGCAGCACCAGGTTGTCGTTCACGGCAAAGAGGCGGGCCAACGTCACGATGTCCCGCCATCCTGTCTGGCCGCCTCCGCCGATGGAGGTGCGTTCGGCGGTGAGGGTGGTCATGGCCACCCGCCACCCATCGCCGACGTCACCGACCACGTTGGCGTGGGGCACCCGCACGGCGTCGAGGAACACCTCGTTGAAGTGGATGGCCCCGTCGATCTGGCGTAGGGGACGCACGGTGACACCAGGCGAGTGCATGTCGACCACGAAGTATGTGATGCCCGCGTGCTTGGAGACGTGGGGGTCGGTGCGGGCGAGACAGATGCCCCAATCGGAACTATGGGCGAAGGATGTCCACACCTTCTGGCCGGTGATGACCCACTCGTGGCCGTCTCGTTCCGCCCTGGTGCTGAGGGAGGCCAGATCCGACCCCGACCCGGGTTCGCTGAAGAGTTGGCACCACACTTCCTCCCCCCGCAGCATCGGTGGGAGGAGTCGTTGCTGCTGCTCGTCGGTGCCGTGGGCCATGAGGGTGGGCCCGGCCATGTCGATGCCGACGACAAAGAAGTTGGCGGCCACGTCGAAGCGGGTCTCCTCCTCGGACACAACGCCCGCCTCGATGCCCGACCGTCCTTGCCCGCCGAAGTGGCGTGGCCAATGGGGCGCCGCCCACCCGGCGTCGAACTTCTGTCGCTGCCAGGCCTTGGCCATGTTCAGTTGGGCAACGTCGGCGTCGTCGGTCTTGGCCCGAAAGGCTTTCCAGTGGCCCTCGCCTTCGCCACGGATCTTGGCCACCGACTCGAACCAGGCCCGGGCCTCGGCTCGAACGGCCGCTTCGGCCGGGCTGTCGTCAACGTCCACTAGAACAGGTTCTAGTTCGGGGGAGAGTCAGCCGTCGATCCGGGTGGGTCCGGCAGCGCCACCTCAGGGTGCGATGGGATCGAGCGCCTCGGCGGTGTAACGCACCCGCGGGTTCCACAGCAGGAACCCGTCTACTCCGACGGCGGCGGCGCTGGCGATCTGGGCCCGCACCTCCGCCTCGTTGTACGGCACGCCGTAGAGGGTGAAGTCCTGCAGCCATGGCAACAACCGCACGCCGGTGCCCTTGGTTACCCGCTGGAAGTCGGCGAGGGATGCCGCGATGATCTCGCCGGGCTGTTTGATCGGGTTGGCCACCCGATACATACCCGCCCCCCAGTGGGACGGGTACAGCATGGGGGCGAGGTAATCCACCGCAGTGGCCATCTTCGGTACGTCCTGGGCAATGCTGTCACCGGCGGCCGCCGCGATGCCGAACACTGATGCTCCCTGGTAAGCACCCTGCCGACGCAGCGCCTCATGAGAGGTGCTGAGGAAACCGGCCACCGAATCCGAACTGGTTCCAACGAGATCAGGCACCACCATGGTGTCGGGTGCACCCTCCGGTCGGCGGATGTAGTCCCAGAGGATGTCTTTTACACCGAGCGACACCGCTTCGAGGGCGATATCGAGGTTGTAGTCACGGACCTTGGCGTTGGCATAGTTGGTGAAGCCGCCGTACGCGCTCAGCATCCCGCCCTCGGGGGTTTGGAGCACCTCGTCCTGGCGGTTTTCAGACCAGGCGGCCTCTGCGTAGATCGGATCGCGGAACGCCACGAGGCGACCGACGACGCGCACCCCCTTAGCGTCGAGGGTTCGCACGACTTCGGCGAGGTCATAGATGCCCGCGATGGACCCGATGCGAAGGGCCTCGGGGATCTTGGACTGGTAGCCGATCATCCCGGACTCGTCTTTGAGGTCGAGCTCCACCGTGTCGATGCGGCCCTCGTCGATGAGGTTGAGCACGCCGGTCCGCAGTTCGTCGTCGGCCCAGGCGGCCGCACTCACGTGGATGCCGCGCGACGCCTCCGGGTAGGTCACCGGCACCACCGTGGTGGCGAGGGTTTGGTTGCCCGCCTCATCGGTGGCCTCGAAACGCAGGACACCGGTGGGGGGGCTGTCGAAGGTCACCTTGAAGCGGCCGTCATTGGTGGCGAGCGGGTTGCCGGCGAAGGTGAGTGATGCGCCCTTCTCCACCGAGCCCTGCACCGTCACCTTCTTATCGATGGCCACTGGCTTGAGGCTCGATGGCAGGTCGATGACCGGAGCAATGCTGTCGACCGAATAGCGCCAGGTGAAGTGCGAGTCGCCGAGGAGGAACCGTCCCACGGACACCTTGATTTCGTGGTCCCCCTCGTCGAGAGCATGCTCCACGACCTCAGAGGTAACGAGTTGCTGTGGGCTGATCAGCACGGTCGTACTGGCGTAATCGCCGGGAGCGAGATCTTGTTTCACGTCGACACCGTCGAGGGTGAGGGTGCTGCGGAAGAGTTCGTCGGGGGAGGCGAAGGCCAGGGTGACGTTCAACGCGGCGGCGTTGCCTGGGGTGAGGGCCTGGCCGTTGTCCACCCCGGCGACGGCGATCTCGATACGGGTGGAACTCCAGAACGCGTGCCCGATCCAGGCCGCCATGGCCACCGCCACGAGCGCCAACGTCCACAGGAACAGGTCTATCGGTCGACGCGACCGATAGACGCGGCGGCGCCGGGGCCGGTGGGTCGGCAGCGGCCCCGGGGTGAAGTCGAGTGAGGGACGGCGCGCCGGTTTGCGCAGGCCCCGGGGGGCCTGGCGGCGACGGGGCCCTTGGGCCCCGGGGATGTCACGAAGAGAAGAGACCATCAGAAGGTGGCCACGCACACATGCACGCACGGGCCGGGTAAGAGTCTGCCCGCTCGACCCCCCTCGGGGCCATCGCGATGACCACCACCGCGTGGATCGCGGCGGTGCGCGGGGTCCAATAGGGCCGGCTAGGAGGGTTATTCGGGACCGGGACCGACGGCCATGACCCGGGGGTGTCCGAGGGTTCTCGGGCCAACTTGACCCGCCGGTCAGGTTGGTTTCTACTGGTGTCATACACCCACCGTCCAGCGGTTCCAGGGGGATCGATGACCGACACCACAGAGCGCCTGGTCCATGCCAACGAGGCCGTTGAGGCCGTCAAGGTGTGGTTGGCAGAGAACTGGGACCCCGACCTCACCGTCGCCGAATGGTGGAACCGTCTTGGTCTGTCGGGCTGGGCGGCCCCTGGCTTGCCCGAGCATGCGTACGGCAAGGGCCTGAACCGCAACGACACCGTGGCGGTACAAAACGCCATCGTGGAATTCGGCGCCCTCGGAGCCCCGGGTGGCCTCGGTCTGCTCCTCGCCGCTCCCACCATCGCCAGCCACGGCACCCAAGAGCAGATTGATCTGTACGTGCGAGACATCGTGACCGGGCAGAAGGCCTGGTGTCAGCTCTTCAGCGAGCCCGGGGCGGGTTCGGACCTTGCTGGTCTGCAGAGCCGGGCGATTCAGGACGGTGACGAGTGGATTGTGACCGGCCAGAAGGTGTGGACCTCCGGCGGCCAGGTATCGGACCTCGGCATGCTCATCGCCCGCACTGATCCGGATGTGCCTAAGCATCAGGGCATCACATACTTCGCCATCGACATGCACCAAAAGGGCATCGACATTCGGCCCTTGGTAGAGATGACCGGCCACGCCCTGTTCAACGAGGTCTTCATGGAAGAGGCGGTGGTGCCCAACAGCGCCGTCGTGGGTGGTCTGAACAACGGGTGGGCGGTAGCCAACACCACGCTGCAGAACGAGCGGGCCGGGCTTGGATCCGGGGGCGGACACGCGGCCGGCGGTGCGGCTACTCCCGGGACGGTCGTGAACGATCTTGCGCGGCGTGCCGGCGACTTCGTGCCCACCGGGGGCAGCCGCCCGCGGCGCGGTGGCGGTGGCGGTGGGATGTTCGGTGCGTCCTACAACCTCTTGGTAGATCTGGCCAAGGGCAACGGTAAAATCGCCGATCCCAGTGTTCGGCAGGATCTGATGAAACTGCATACGCTGAACGAACTCGGTCGCATGCACAGCCTGCGAGCCAAGGCGGCGAAGGCCATCGGGCAAGACGTGCCCGGGCTTCCGAACATTTCCAAGCTTTCGATGAGCGAGATCGTGCGGCAACAGCGCGATCTCGGCCTGCGGATCCTCGGACCCCTCGGCACGCTGCACGGCTACACGCCCGACCAGCAAGCGGCGTTGAATGAGGCCACCGGCAACCCCTTCACCGCCATGATCACCGGGATGGCCCTGTTCGCCCAGGCCCCGCCCATTTATGGCGGCACCGACCAGGTGCAGAAGAACATCATCGGCGAGCGCGTGCTCGGCCTCCCCAAGGAGCCCAACAGCGACAAGACGGCGGCCTTCCGGGATCTTCCCAAGAACGCCTGACGCCCCACCGGGGGGGCCGGGTTAGCCCCCCGCCAGCCGGTTGGCGCGTTCGGCGAGCCGGCTGTCGCCGAGGTCTTGCGCCACCGTCGTGAAGCCTTCCTGCGGGCCCGTCCAGCGCCATTGGTCAACGGTGCCGACCGCTGCGGTGGTCATCACGGTGGCGATGCGCCGAAAGAGCACAGCCAAGTCGAATTGCTCCCGCAGGGTGGCGCTCAGCCGGGTGGCGCCGCGCACGTTGGTGTCCCACTGGGCGGGATCTTGGGGAATGTCCTCGAGGTGCCCCCAGCGGTCCAGGATGGCGGCCGCCGACTTGGCTCCCCACCCCGGGAGCCCAGGAAAGCCATCGGCGCTATCCCCCATGAGGGCGAGGAGGTCGGGCACCGATGCCGGTGGCACCCCGAGCCGGGTGCGCACGCCCTGCGCATCGAACCACTTGTCCTGGCGACGGTCCCATTGCCACACCTTGCCCCCCACGCACTGTCCCAGGTCCTTGTCGGGGGTACAGATCACCACGCGCTCAACGCGGTGGTCGGCGGCGGCCACCATCGCCCCCGCCGCCAGGGCATCGTCGGCCTCTTGGTCCACCATGGGCCATACCGTGAAGCCTGCGGAGCGCAGGGCGTCTTCCACGACTGGGAACTGGGCGTGCAGGGCCGGTTCAATGTCGGACCCGTTCTTGTACCCGGCCCACAGGGCGTTGCGGAAGGATTCGACAACGTGATCGGTGGCGATGGCCACGTGGGTGGCCCCCTGCTCAACAAGGGTGAGGCACGACCCCACCACTCCGCGCACCGCGCCGTAGGCGGCGTCGGTGTTGCCCGGTGAGTAGTGGTAACGGAACAGCTCGTAGGTGCCGTCGATGAGGTGTACCTGCATCGTGTCGCCCGGACCGGGATTAGAGGTCAGAGGCCCATGGCGCTGAGGGCATCAGCGGCTCGCCCAATGGTGGCGGCGAGGGATGGATGCGATACCTCGAAGCGTTGTACGTGCTCGAGGAGTTCGTCGACCACGCCGTCGGGGTCTTCTTCGCCGAGTCGGCGCTCGACTTCGCCGGCGAGGGCGGCGAGCTCCTCGCGGTTGTCGGCGCCGTCTTCAGCGGCGTCGATGGCTTCCTTGAGGTGGGCGAGTAGCTCTTCGAGGGGTTCGTGCATGGATCTACATCGTAGGCCGACGGTAGGTTGATCGTCACCGTGCTGACGAATACGTCCTATTCCCGGGCATCGATCCGCCCTTGCTGGAGCGCCGTCGCGGTGGGTCTTTTGCTTCTTGTCGGGGCCTGTGGCGGCGACAACCCCGCCCGGGACTCCGCCACCGGGCCGGAGGAGCGCGGTGATCGGTCGAATCGTGGGGCCCTGCCCACCCTCGCCGGTGGGATCGATCTGACGCCGGTGGATCCCGCCGCGGTGCTGGTGGCCGATGGCCTCACCTTCGGGGAACCCTTGCCCAGCGAGCAGGCCGCCGCCGATGCCTTTGTGGAGGGGCCAGAGGTGACCGCGGCGGCCGCCCGCCGAGTGCTGAGCGTGGCCACCACCCGCCTGGTGGCGCGGGTGATGGTGCTCACCCTCAACGGAGCCGAGTTTTTTGATGCGGGGTCGCTCGACGGATTTCTCGTTGGGTTGATCGAGTCCTACGGCGGCGGCCCCATCGAGGAGGTAACGGTGGGCCCGCAACGTACGTGGCGATCAGTGGGCACAGATACCACTGCGCAGGGATTCGTGCTGGGGAACCTCTTGGTGCTGGTCACCGCCCCGATCGGCGCCGACACGGCCCTGGTGGTGGAGCGGCAAGTAGCGGCGCGGGTGGCGGGGATCGTGGGCACCACGGTGCCGGTCACGCCGATGCTTCCCTTACCCATTGAGGCACCGTTTGTGGTCGTGCCCACGGTGTCGTTCCAGAACATCGTCGCGCCGGAGATCGAAGTGCCACCGGCTCCGCCGGAGGTGGCCGGGGCGACGGGTGTGTTGGGTCGGTACGCGGTGGTGGCCGGGGAGCGCCGCAGCGTGGCGTGGTCCCTCACCGTGGATCCGGCGCGGTACCCCGCGGCGGAGGCCCTGGATCCGGTCATGGCGGCCCTGGCTGCTACCCGGGCGGGGGGACGCGCCGCCGCGGTTACTGAAGTGGTGGACCGAGTGGTGTGGGCGGCCGATGCGGCTCCGGGGGTAAAGGGTGCGCTGGCGGCCCGGGTGTTCCGTCACGGAGCGCTGGTGGTGCTGGTGGAGGGAACCGATCCCGTCCAGGTGGATGCCGCGGTGGCCGATTGGATCTCGACTCTGGCTGGCTGACCCTTATTCCTGCACCAGTTCGATCAGGGTGCCGAAACTGCCCTTGGGGTGGACAAAGGCCACCGTGGTGCCTCTGCTCCCCGGGCGGGGCACCTTGTCGATGGCGGTGGCCCCGGCGGCGATCATGGCGGCGAGAGCCGTCGCGCAATCGTCCACCCGGTAGCCAACATGGTGCAGGCCCTCGCCGCGCTTTTCGATCGACCTCGCGATGGGGGAGTCGGGACGGGTGGCTGCGGTAAGTTGAATGAAGGAGTCGGCCACTTTGATGAGGGCTTCCTCCACCCCGTCGCTCTCTACGATCTCGCGATGGTGGACCTCGGCTCCGAAGGCCTGCTGGTAATAGGCAATGGCTGCCTCAAGGTCGCGAACGGCGATGGCGATGTGGTCGATTTCGGTGAGTAACCCTGAGGTCATCAGAGTTCCCCCCGGGCGTGGCGCTGGAACAAGGTGATCTTGTCCTCACCGATCTGCTCCCGTTTCTCCGGGTCTTGGACGCCGAGGCCGGGGGTGGGGGCGAGGCATCGCACGGCCAGTTTTCCTTCGGCCTCGTTGCGATGGACGGAGCGGGCTGCCTCGCCCACCTCGGTCAGGTCGTAGGCCGCCGACATCACCGGCTGGATCTTGCCGGCGATGATGAGGCGGTTCATGTCCCATGCTTCCTGATAGTTGGCGAAGTGGGAGGAGACGATCCGCTTCAGTTTCATCCAGAGGTGTCGGTTGTCGTATTCGAGCATGAACCCGGAGGTGGCGGCGCAGGTCACGATGGTGCCCCCCCGCTTGGCGATGAAGACCGAGGCCCCGAAGGTGGAGCGGCCGGGGTGCTCGAACACGATGCTCGGGTCCTCACCGATGAGGCTCCGCACCTTTTTGCCGAGTCGCCGCCATTCGCCCTCGTCCTGGGTGTGTTCGTCCTTCCAAAACTGGTAGCCCTCGGCGGCCCGGTCGATGGTGGCCTCACAGCCCATGGCTTCGAGCAACTTGGCCCGCTCGGGGCTCGACACCACCCCCACGGGGGTGCCACCGCCGTTGAGGATGAGTTGGATGGCGTAGGCGCCGATGCCGCCGGTGGCGCCCCAGACGAATACGGAGTCTCCCTGGCGCATCTGGGCGGCATGGCGGCCCACCAACATGCGGTAACTGGTGGAGGCGCAGAGGCCGTTGACGGCACTTTCCTCCCAGGTCAGGTGCTCGGGTTTGGGCATGATCTGGTTGGCCTTCACCACGGCGAGATCGGCGAGTCCGCCGAAGTTCGACTCGAAGCCCCAGATGCGCTGGTTGCTGGCGAGCATGGCGTCGTCATGGGCGGAAGGGTCTTGGTCATCGAGGTAGTTGCAGTGCACCACCACCCGGTCGCCGGGCTTCCAGTTCCGCACCGCGGAGCCCACCCGAAGCACCACGCCTGAGGCATCGGAGCCCACAACGTGATGATCAAGGGCGTGGCGTTTACCCCACGCCGACTCCTTGCCGAGTCGGTCGAGGAAACCGAAGGTGGACATGGGCTCAAAGATCGATGTCCACACGGTGTTGAAGTTGATCGAACTCGCCATGACCCCGAGGTACACCTCGTCGGGGGCCAGTTCGGGGGTAGCCACCTCGCCCACATGGAGCGATTGGCGCGGGTCCTTGTCGGCGGACGCCATACCCTCCCACATCGTCTGCTCACTGCGCAGCACGTGGGCGGCGCGGTAACTGTCGGGGATCGGGATAGCGGCGATGTCCTCACCGGACGCGCCGCCTTCGATGGCTTCGAGGAAGTTCTGCATGGGCGGAAACCTAGTGATCTTGCGCCGCCAAGGGCGAGCCGCATCGCTGCGGAGCTCGGTGCGTCCTCAAGACGCCAGAAACGAACGAAGAATCTGCTCGGTCGTGTCGGGTTCATCGCGGTGGGTGCCGTGGCCGGCACCCTCCACGATCTCGAGCCGACCCACGCCCTCGGGGAGCAGAGAGAGGATCTCGATCGAGCACTCGGGCGGGGTCATGGGGTCGTCGCGCCCGGCGAGCACCAGCGTGGGGGCCTCGATGAGCGCAACGTCCGGGCGGAGGTCCATGTTGAAGAAGTCCTGGTGGAAATGCTGGAGTACGCGATGGTTGTCCCAGGCCCGGCGGGGCCCAAAGTCGCTGGGGTGATTGTTGTAGAGCGGCAGGTTCAGCCGGGCGTAGTCGGCCCAGGCCTCTGCGCTGGTGTCGCCGTCGCGGTAGACCCGCAGGTAACTAGCGGCGGCGGCCTCCCCACCCCGCTCGGCGAAGCGCGACGCGCAAAGGGCGGTGTCGCGCCGAGCAAGCGTGCCCGACAGCACCAGATGGGAGGGGTGCTGTGGGTGGCGGGCGGCGTAGTGGATCGCCACGAACCCACCGAAGGAAAGCCCGAGCACGGCAGGGTGGGTGATGTCGAGGGCGTCACATAGCCGCACTACGTCGTCGGCCCAGGTGTCGAGGTCCCATCCCGACGGGTCGCGACGTCCGTCGCTGCGTCCCTGGCCGCGATGATCGACGTAGAGCACTTGGTGACTGTCAGCGAAGCGGTCGAAGTACGGCCGGAACGAGGCGTGGTCGGAACCGGGCCCGCCGTGGAGACACAACAGGGTGGGCTTGAGCACCATGGCCTCGGCGGTGGGGAGCAGAGCCGAGCCGACGCTGTCTACGAACAGGCGCACCCCGCCACCGATATCTACCCGCATGGCGGCACGCTAGCGGTGTCCGATGGCGGACTAGAGAAGCGGTCGGTCGGTAGGGGCGATGATGGCCGGTAGGGCAGTGTCGCCCATGAGGTAGCGGTCTACTGCGGCGGCCGCGCTGCGTCCCTCGGCGATGGCCCACACGATGAGGCTCTGGCCGCGCCCGATGTCGCCAGCCACGAACACGCCGCTGACGCTGCTGGCGTAATCGTCGTTGCGGGCTACGTTGCTGCGCCCATCAAACTCCACCCCGAGTTGGTCGAGCAGGCTGTCTTTTTCCGGTCCAAGGAACCCCATGGCCAGCAGGACCAGTTGGGTGGGGATCTCGCGTTCGGTGCCCTCCACCTTCTCGAACCGGCCGTCAACCATCTCCACCTCGTGGAGGCGCAGGGCCTGCACGTGGTCGTCGCCGTCGCCGAGGAAGCATTCGGTGTTGACGGCGTATACCCGCTCGCCGCCCTCCTCATGGGCCGAGGTGACCTTGTAGCTCATCGGGTAGGTGGGCCACGGGTTGGCGTTGGGCCGACCATCCACCGGCCGGGCCATGATCTCGAGTTGGGTCACCGAGCGAGCACCATGACGGTGGACGGTGCCGAGGCAGTCGGCGCCGGTGTCGCCGCCACCGATGATGATCACGTCTTTGTCCTTGGCTGTGAGCGGTAGGTCGGCCAGGGTGAGGTCACCTTCGACGGCCTTGTTGGACCACGGCAAGAATTCCATGGCCTGGTGCACACCGTTGAAGTGGCGGCCGGGTACCGGAAGATCCCGCCAGGCCGTGGCCCCGCCGGCGAGCACCAGCGCGTCAAAGTTGGCCCGTAGTTCACCCACGCTGAGGTCTACCCCTACGTTCACCCCGGCCCGGAACTGGGTGCCTTCAGCCTCCATCTGATCGAGGCGACGGTCGAGGTGGCGCTTTTCCATTTTGAACTCCGGAATCCCGTAGCGCAGCAGGCCACCGATGCGGTCGGCCCGCTCGAACACGGTCACGGCGTGGCCGGCCCGGGTGAGTTGCTGGGCGGCGGCGAGGCCGGCGGGGCCCGAACCAATGACGGCCACCTTCTTGCCGGTAATCACCGCGGGGGGCACGGGAACAACCCAGCCTTGGTCCCAAGCGTGGTCGATAATCGACACCTCAACCTGTTTGATGGTCACGGGGTCTTGGTTGATGCCCAACACGCAGGCACCCTCACACGGCGCCGGGCAGAGGCGGCCGGTGAACTCGGGGAAGTTGTTGGTGGCGTGCAGGCTGTCGATGGCGTCGTGCCACCGATCCCGGTACACGAGATCATTCCAGTCCGGGATGAGGTTCCCGAGCGGGCAACCGTTGTTGCAAAAGGGGATGCCGCAGTCCATGCAGCGCGAGGCCTGTGTTTGTAGGTGGTCCTCGGGGAAGGGCGCGTTCACTTCTTTCCAGTCGCGCAGCCGAACGGGTACGGCCCGGTGCTCGGGGAGTTCCCGGTCGTGCTTCATGAAGCCTTTGACGTCACCCATGGGACTGACACCTCGTAACGAACCAGCGGGCGGGGGGCGGGCGGTCCGGAGACATAGTTGCTCCAGGCTGGCTATCCATGAGCCGCCGCCATGATTGCGGTGTCCACGTCGAGGCCGGATTCTTCCGCGATCCGGGCCGCTTCGAGGACCCGCTTGTAGTCGCGCGGCATCACTTTCTTGAAGCGACGGACCTCGCTATGCCAACGTTCGAGCAACTGGTGGGCCCGGGCCGAACCGGTGGCTTCCTCGTGGGTCCGCAGGGTGGAGCGGAGCCACTCGCTGTCGTCGGAGTCGAGCGGTTCAAGTTCCACTAACTCAGCGTTGAGGCGTCGGAAAAACGTGTCGTCCGGATCGTGCACGAAGGCCACCCCGCCCGACATCCCCGCGCCGAAGTTCCGGCCGGTGGGTCCGATCACTACGGCTCGACCACCGGTCATGTACTCGCAGGCATGGTCACCCACGCCCTCCACTACTGCGGTGGCGCCGGAGTTGCGCACGCAGAACCGCTCGCCCACGATGCCCCGGGCAAAAAGTTGGCCTCCAGTAGCGCCGTAGAGAATCACGTTGCCGGCGATGATGTTGTCTTCGGGCACGAAGGAGGGGTGCGAATCTTCCGGCGGGCGGATGATGATGCGGCCTCCCGATAGGCCCTTACCGACGTAGTCGTTGGCGTCACCTTCGAGTCGCAGGGTGATGCCGCGCGGCAAGAAAGCCCCCAGGCTTTGTCCGGCCGAGCCAGTGAGGTTGATGGTGACGGTGTCGTCGGGGAGGCCGTCGCCGCGATAGTGCTTGGTCAACTCATGGCCCAGCATCGTGCCGACGGCCCGATGCACGTTGCGGATCGCCATGTTGATCTCCACAGGCTCGCCCTGTTCGAGAGCGGGGGCGGCTTGGCGGATGAGTTCGTTGTCGAGCGCATGCTCGAGACCGTGATCCTGGGTGCCGGTGCAATGGAGGTCCTGGGCGAAGGCGGATTGGGGCTGGTGGAGAATCGGCGACAAGTCAAGCCCGCTCGCCTTCCAGTGGTCCACGGCCACGCGCGTGTCGATGCACTCAACGTGTCCGATGGCCTCGGCCAGGGAATGGAACCCGAGGGCGGCTAGGTACTCGCGAACCTCCTCGGCGATGTACTCGAAGAACGTCTCCACGAACTCAGGCTCTCCGGTGAAGCGGGCTCGCAACTCGGGATTTTGTGTGGCGATGCCCACCGGACAGGTATCGAGGTGACAGACGCGCATCATGATGCAGCCCGAGACCACCAGCGGTGCGGTGGCGAAGCCGTACTCCTCGGCACCGAGGAGGGCCGCCACGATCACGTCCCGGCCTGTTTTCATCTGGCCGTCGGTTTGCACCACGATCCGGTCGCGGAGGCCGTTGAGGAGCAGAGTCTGTTGGGTCTCGGCCAAACCGAGTTCCCAGGGTGCCCCGGCGTGCTTGAGCGAATTGAGAGGGCTCGCCCCGGTGCCGCCGTCGTGACCGGAGATGAGTACGACGTCGGCCTTGGCTTTGGACACACCCGCCGCCACGGTGCCCACGCCCACCTCGGCCACCAGTTTCACGTGCACTCGGGCGGCGGGGTTGGCGTTCTTGAGATCGTGGATGAGTTGTTTCAGGTCCTCGATCGAATAGATGTCGTGGTGGGGGGGCGGGGAGATCAGGCCAACACCGGGGGTGGAATACCGCGTCCGGGCGATCCAGGGGTACACCTTGCCGCCCGGCAGTTGCCCGCCCTCGCCGGGTTTAGCGCCCTGCGCCATCTTGATCTGGATGTCGTCGGCGTTGGTGAGGTACTCCGATGTCACCCCGAAGCGACCGGAGGCCACCTGTTTGATGGCACTGCGGCGGGCCGGGTCGTAGAGACGCTCGGGGTCTTCACCACCCTCGCCGGTGTTGGATTTTCCACCGATGCGGTTCATGGCGATGGCCAGGGTCTGGTGTGCCTCCATGGAGATCGACCCGTAACTCATGGCTCCGGTGGAAAAGCGTTCGATGATGGCGCTGGCGGGCTCCACCTCGCTGATCGGGATGGCCGGGCGATCCTGGCCATCCAGTTCGAACAAGCCCCGCAGGGTGGCGAGTCGGCGGGCTTGATCATCCACGAGAGTGGTGTATTCCTTGAACACGTCGTAGCGCTTGGTGCGAGTGGCGTGTTGAAGTTTGAACACCGTCTCCGGGTTGAAGAGGTGCACCTCACCCTCGCGCCGCCATTGGTACTCGCCGCCGGCCCACAGCTCGCGATGGGCGGCTTCGGTGGGGCGGGTGGGATGGGCGAAGCGGTGCCGACGGGCGACTTCCTCGGCGAGCACATCGAGGCCCACGCCACTGATGCGACTGGTGGTGCCGGTGAAGTATTTCTCCACGAGGTCCTCGGCCAGTCCAATGGCCTCGAAGGTCTGCGCCCCGGTGTAGGAGGCCAAGGTGGAGATACCCATCTTGGACATGATCTTGAGCACGCCTTTAGTGCTGGCCTTGGCGAAGTTCTTCACGGCTTGGCGCTTCGTGATGTCGGTGATCACGCCGTGATCGATCAGATCTTCGATGGTCTCGAAGGCCAGATAGGGGTTGATGGCGGCGGCGCCATACCCGATCAGCAGCGCCATGTGATGCACCTCGCGGGCGTCGCCACACTCCACGACGAGGCCAACCTGCGTGCGGGTTCGCTCTCGGATCAGATGGTGGTGCACCGCGGAGGTGAGCAACAGCGACGGGATCGGGGCCAGCTCCGTGGAGGAGTAGCGGTCGGACAGCACGATCAGGGTGGCCCCGTCAGCGATGGCCGCGCTCACCTTGGCGCGCACTTCCTCCAGGGCCCGCCGCAGGCCCTCGCCGCCTTCGGCCACGCGGTACAGGCCGTCGATGGCGAAGGTTTTGAAGCCGGGCATGTTGTCGTCGTCATTGATGTAGAGCAGTTTCGCCAACTGCTCGTTGGAGATGATCGGGTGGGGGAGCACCACTTGGCGGCACGAGCCGGGGCCCAGGCGGAGCAGGTTGGATTCGGGGCCGATGGTGCCGCCCATCGAGGTCACTAGTTCCTCACGGATGGCATCGAGCGGTGGGTTGGTGACCTGGGCAAAGAGTTGCTGGAAGTAGTCGAACAGCAGGCGGGGGCGATCGGAGAGCACCGCGACCGGGGTGTCGGTGCCCATCGAGCCGATCGGCTCGGCGCCGGTGCGGGCCATTGGCGCGATGAGGATCTTGAGTTCCTCGGATGTGTAGCCAAACTCTCGCTGGTGGGTTACGACCGAGGCGTGTTGGGGCGTGAGGAACGCTCGGCCGGGAAGGTCGTCGAGGTGCACGAGCCCGGCGTGGAGCCACTCGCTGTAGGGCTGCTGGGCGGCGAGGGCTTCTTTGATTTCGTCATCGCCCACGATGCGTCCGAGCTTCGTGTCGATGAGGAACATGCGCCCTGGCTGGAGCCGGCCCTTCTGTACCACGGTGGCGGGATCGATCGGCAGGACACCAACTTCCGATGCCATCACCACCAGGCCGTCTTCGGTCACCCAGTAGCGCGACGGTCGCAAGCCGTTGCGGTCGAGCACCGCTCCGATCACCGTGCCATCGGTAAAGGCGATTGACGCCGGGCCGTCCCACGGCTCCATCACCGAGGCATGGAAGCGGTAGAAATCCCGCTTCCAGTCGGGCATGGATTCATGGTTTTCCCAGGCCTCGGGGATCATCATCAGTACGGCATGGGGGAGCGAGTAGCCGCCGAGGTAGAGGAGTTCGAGTACCTCGTCGAAGCGGGCGGTGTCGGAACTGCCCGGCGTGCAGATCGGGAACGCCCGGTCCAGGCCTTCGATGAGATCGGATTCGAGCAGGGCCTCGCGAGCCCGCATCCAGTTCTCATTCCCCATGACGGTGTTGATCTCGCCGTTGTGGGCCACGAAGCGATAGGGATGGGCGAGCGGCCACGACGGGAAGGTGTTGGTGGAGAAGCGGCTGTGCACGAGGGCCAGAGCCGATTCGACCCGTTGGTCGGTGAGGTCGGTGAAGAAGGCCCCAACCTGGTACGAGATCAGCATCCCCTTGTACACCATCGTGCGCGCTGAGAGGCTGGGGAAATACACCGGACCGCCCTCGAGGGCGAGCTCGTGTTCCACCCGTTTGCGCACCACGAAACACTTGCGATCCAGCGCAATGTCGACCAGCGGGCGATGACCTTCGGCCACCCCCAGGAACACCTGGCGGAACGATGGCTCTACCTCGACTGCCTGCCGGCCGATCATGCTGTCGTCGGTGGGAACGTCGCGCCATCCCAGGACCTGTAAGCCCTCGGCGGTGGCGATCTTTTCGATGCCGGCCATCGCCGCCGCTTCCACCACGGGGTCCTGCGGGAGGAACACCATTCCCGTGGCGTACGAGCCGGCCGGGGGCAGCTCAAAGTCCACGACGTCGCGCAAGAAGCGATCGGGGATCTGGATGAGGATGCCCGCCCCGTCGCCCACGTTGGGCTCGGCGTTGGTGGCCCCTCGGTGATCAAGATTGCAAAGGGAAGCCAGGCCGAGGCGCACCGTCTCGTGGCTGCGGCGCCCGTGCAGGTCGGCTACGAAGGACACCCCGCACGCGTCATGCTCGAAACGCGGGTCGTACAAGCCTTGTTTGGTGGGCAACATCAAGTTCGATTCCCCCGGGGAGCGGTGGATCAGCGTTCAGGTCCAAAGCTCTGCGGTGGGACGACGATGGCCCGCTGCAGCGGTAGACACCTTATCGACCGGGCGGGGCATTGGGCCAGCCGTTATCACCCCGGGGGCAAATCTGGGTCGCGCCGAGGGGGCGGGGACGGTGCCGTTGCGACGTCGTCTGGCCGCGGCGGTCGGGTGATCGGTACGATGCAACCCTCGTATCTCGACGTCTCTTTGGGGGAAGTTGTATGGCTGGTTCCGTGATTCTCTCAGGCGCTCGCACACCCATCGGCAAGTTGTCCGGTGCTCTGGCGGGGTTCTCGGCGGCCGAACTTGGCGGCTTCGCCATCAAGGAGGCCCTGCTCCGGGCGGGCCTCACCGGGGAGCAGGTGGATTACGTGTTTATGGGGCAGGTACTTCAGGCCGGAGCGGGTCAGATCGCGGCACGTCAGGCCGCCGTGCATGGCGGTATCCCGCTGTCGGTGCCGGCGAGCACCATCAACAAGGTGTGTCTCTCGGGACTGAACACCATCCATCTCGCCGATCAGATGATTCGCTCGGGCGAGGCCGACATCGTGGTGGCTGGAGGCATGGAATCCATGACCCAGGCGCCCTATCTGCTCCCCGGTGCCCGCGCTGGTTTCCGCATCGGTGATCAGAAAGTGGTCGACTCGATGATGTTCGATGGTCTCTTCTGTGCCTTCGATCAGGTGGCGATGGGTGCCGGTACGGAGAAGTACGCCGCCTCGGCGGGCCTGGCCCGGGAGCCGCAGGATGCGCTGGCGGCGATGTCCCACGAGCGCGCCGCCCGGGCCGCCAAGGATGGGCTCTTCGATAACGAGATCGTGAAGGTAGAGGTACCCCAGCGCAAGGGCGATCCGGTGATCTTTGATACGGACGAAGGGGTTCGGGGAGATACCACCGCCGAGTCGCTTGGCAAACTGCGCCCGGCGTTCGACAAAGCCGGCAACATCACGGCGGGCAACGCTTCGCAGATCTCCGACGGCGGTGCAGCGGTCATCGTCACCTCCATGGCGATGGCTGAGAAACTCGGTAGGCAGCCCCTGGGTGAGATCGTGGGCTACGGCCAGGTGGCCGGCCCGGATCCGTCGCTCCTCACGCAGCCCGCCCGCGCGATCAAACAGGCGGTGGAGCGGGCCGGGAAGTCGGTGAGCGACATTTCGTTGTTCGAACTCAACGAGGCGTTCGCGGCGGTGGGTCTGGCCTCGATGGCGGATCTCGGCATTAGCGACGACATCGTGAACGTGAACGGCGGGGCTATTGCCCTCGGTCACCCCGTGGGCATGTCGGGCACGCGCGTGGCTCTCACGATTTTGCTGGAACTCGCTCGCCGGGGTGGTGGCCTCGGGGCCGCCGCGCTGTGCGGCGGAGGCGGTCAAGGCGACGCCATTCTTCTCCAAACCTTGTAGTCCTCAACGCATCCTGCGGGGGGTTGGTACCGGCCCCCTAGTGGCCAAAACCCGCTGGGAACCGGGGGGTTGTTTGACAAGGTGGCAGGGGTTGGGGCCAATGTTGCGCCGTGGCAAAGCCGCTCGTGATCGTCGAATCCCCAGCCAAAGCGCGAACCATCGAGGGTTTCCTCGGCGGTGAGTTCACCGTTTTGGCGTCGATGGGACACATTCGTGACCTATCCCCCAAGGGCCTTAGCGTCGACGTCGACAACGACTTCGCCGTGGAATATCTGGTGCACGCCAGCAAGAAGGATGTGATCGCCAAGTTGCGGAAAGCGCTGAAGGGCGCCGACCAGCTCTATCTCGCCACTGATGAGGATCGTGAGGGCGAAGCGATCTCATGGCATCTGCTCGAGGTGCTCAAGCCGACGGTGCCGGTGAAGCGCATGGTGTTTCACGAGATCACCAAGGCGGCGATCGAGCAGGCCATTGCTGAATCCCGTGACATCGACTACGGCCTCGTCGACGCCCAAGAGAGCCGTCGTATCGTGGATCGCCTCTATGGCTATCCGCTGTCGGAGGTGTGCTGGCGAAAGATCCGCCAGGGGCTTTCCGCCGGTCGGGTGCAGTCGCCCAGCGTCCGTCTTGTGGTGGAGCGGGAACGAGAGCGGATGGCTTTTGTGGCGGCCGGTTATTGGGACCTCAGCGCCGCCTTCCCCACTGATCCAGCCTTTACGGCGTCGCTCGCCACCATCGACGGCCACCGCGTGGCCGGCAGTCGCGACTTCAACGCCCAGGGCGGCACGAAGCGCGACGACATCGCCATCCTCGACGAGGTGAGCGCGGCGCGTCTCCAGAGCGGGTTGGCGGACCAGGCCTTTGCCGTGGCGAACACCGAGACGAAGCCGTACAGCTCTCGCCCCAAGCCGCCCTTCATCACCTCAACCCTTCAGCAGGTGGGTGGTTCCCGTCTGCGGATGAGTAGCCGCCAGGTTATGAGCCTGGCTCAGGGACTCTACGAAGACGGCTATATCACCTACATGCGAACCGACAGCACCACGTTGTCCGGTACCGCCATTGCGGCCGCCCGGAAGGTGATCGGGAGTCAGTTCGGACCCGATTACCTCACCGACACGCCTCGCGCCTACGCCAAGAAGAGTAAAAACGCGCAAGAGGCCCACGAGGCTATTCGCCCGGCGGGGGACACGTTCCGGACCCCCGATCAGTTGCGGGGGGAACTCCGCGGCGATCAACTGCGGCTCTACGAACTGATCTACCAGCGCACGGTGGCGAGCCAGATGCCCGACGCCCGGGGCAACACCGTCACCGTTCGCATCGGTGCCACTACGGCCGATGGAGTGGCCACCGAGTGGACGGCATCGGGCCGCACCATCACCTTCCCCGGGTGGCAGGCGGTGTACGGATTCAAAGGCGAAGACGATGCTGAGGAGAGTGGCGACGACACGGCCAGACTGCCGAATCTGGAGCAGGGCCAGGCGTTGCCAAACCCCTTGGTGCAAGCTGCCGGTCACACCACCCAGCCCCCGTTCCGCTACACGGAGGCCACCCTGGTGAAGATGCTGGAGGAAAAAGGCATCGGCCGTCCTTCCACGTACGCATCGACGATGGAGACCATTCAGGCTCGGGGCTACGTGTGGAAAAAAGGTCAGGCTCTCGTGCCCACCACCGATGCCTTTGCGGTGGTGAAACTGCTGGAGGACCACTTCAGTCATCTGGTGGACTACGAGTTCACCGCCCGCATGGAAGACGATCTCGATGAAATCGCCGGCGGTCGTCAGGCTCGCCTTCCGTGGTTGACGCACTTCTGGTTTGGCGACGACGGCCGGGGCGTGAAGGGCCTCAAGGACAAGGCTCTTGAAGAGGCCGATGCGGAGGCCATCAACACGATTCCGCTGGGGGTCGACGACGACGGTGTCCCGATCGTTCTGCGTAACGGTCGCTACGGCCCGTACCTCAAGCGTGGTGAGGAAACGGCCTCGATCCCCGAGGATCTGCCGCTGGATGAACTCACCATGGAGCGCGCGGTGGAGATCCTCTCGGCCCCCAAGGGTGGCGAACCGCTCGGCGAGGACCCGGATACGGGCCTGCCGGTGTTCGCCAAGAGCGGACGGTTTGGGCCGTATGTGCAACTGGGCGACGCCGAGACCCTGCCCGATGGCGTGAAACCGAAGATGTCGTCGCTGTTCCAGACGATGTCGCTGTCCACGCTTACCCTCAACGATGCGCTTGCGCTGCTGCGGTTGCCGCGGCTGGTGGGTGCTCATCCCGCCGACGGTGGCGACATCATCGCGGCCAATGGCCGCTACGGGCCGTTCGTGAAGTGGGGCGAGGAAACCCGCAGCGTGGACCGCGAGGAGCAACTCTTCACCATCACGGTGGAAGATGCGGTCAAGGTGCTGGCCGAGCCGAAGAAGTTCGGCCGCCGAAAGACCGCCCCCGCCCCGCCGCTCAAGGAACTGGGGAACGACCCAGTGTCGGAGAAACTCGTGGTGGTGAAGGACGGGCGCTTCGGGCCGTACGTCACCGATGGTGAGACGAACGCCAGCCTGCGCAAGGGCGACTCGGTGGAGAACGTGACGATCGAGCGGGCTGCCGAACTTTTGCAGATTCGTCGCGATGCTGGCCCGGTGAAGAAGACGGCCCGGCGCGGCGCCACCAAGAAGGCCACCAAGAAGGCCACGAAGGCCACGAAGGCCACGAAGGCCACCAAGGCCACCAAGGCCACGAAGGCCACCAAGAAGGCGATGGGCATCAAGGCGGCCCCTGGGCCACCCCGCCCGCCGATGCCTGATGGCCCGGCTACGGACGTCTGACCCCTAACGTGGAGGGCATGGCGGAAGCGCGCCAGGTGCCGCTGCCCGGGCTCGAACCCTCGGACGGCAAAGTGCCCATCGACCCCAGCCTTGGCAGCGATCAAGGCGAAAGGGTCGGTTTCCGCGTCCGGATATTCGGCTCGCCCCAGTTCTTCCACCTCTGGCTCACGCAGGTGGCCTCCTCCATCGGTGACTGGCTGGGATTCCTCGCCATCGCGTCCTTGGCTGCCTATATCGGTGGTCAGAAGGGCGCGGCTACGGCGGTGGGGTTGGTGATGTCGGCGCGCATCATCCCCGGCTTCTTCTTCGGTGCCGCATCGGGGGTGGTCGCCGATCGATTCGACCGCAAACGCGTGATGGTGTGCTGCGACCTCGGACGAGCGGCGGTGTTGCTCACCCTTCCCTTCGTCGACACGGTGTTCGGCCTAGTCGTCGCCTCGTTGGTGCTGGAGTGTTTCACCCTGTTGTGGACCCCAGCGAAGGAAGCGTCGGTGCCCAACCTCGTGCCGGCCAGCCACCTCACTACGGCCAATTCACTGTCACTGGTGGCTGCCTACGGCACGATGCCTATCGCCGCCGGGTTGTTCTCGGTGCTTGCCGGTATCAGCGCGGCCCTGGGCAAGATCGACGCCTTTGACGCCTTGCGCACCAATCAGGTCGGCCTGGCCTTCTACGTGGATGCCGCTACCTTCCTGCTCTCGGCCTTCATGATTTCCAAACTCACCCTCCCGAAGAACGAGCGCAAGGCTTCGGCGGACGGGCGGCGCATGGATTTCGGCCAGGCCTTCCACGAACTCAAGGAGGGGTGGAAGTTCATTTTTGTGAACCCCGTCGTGCGGGCAGTGAACGTGGGTCTCGCCACTGGACTGGTGGGTGGGGGCATGTTGGTGCCGCTCGGACCGATCTTCGCTGATCAGGTACTCGATGCCGGCACGGCGGGCTTCGGGCTGTTGATCTTTGCGCTCGGTTGCGGTGTGGCGGTGGGAGTGGTGCTGCTGTCGGTGTTCCAGCGCCACATCCCCAAGGCGCGGGTCTTCACCTGGTCGGTGTTCGGGGCGGGCGCGTCCCTCATCCTGGCGGCTTCGATGTCGGCGCTCGGCGCCGCCTCGTTGTTCGTCGGGATGATGGGGGTGTGCGCCGGGTCGGTCTACGTCCTGGGGTTCACCCTGTTACACGAGAGCGTGGACGACGAACTGCGAGGTCGGATCTTCTCGGCGTTGTACACGCTGGCGCGCTTCTGTGTGCTTATCGCTTTTGCGGTGGGCCCCTTCCTCGCCGCTGCCTTGGGGCGGCTGAGTCAGAACTTGTTCGGCGGCGCAGTGGATATTGGTGGGGTGAGTGTGGCCATCCCCGGGGTGCGTCTCACCTTGTGGCTGGCTGGCGTGATCATCCTGGGGGCGGGGGTGCTGGCGGTGTTATCGCTCCGGGCCGGACAGGCCTACACCGTTGCGCTGAGCGACGAATCCCCCAGTGCTCTCGACAAGTTTCTGCTGCAAGAGGGTGCCGAACTGGTTTCCGGTCTCACGGCGCCCATTACTGAATCTCGCCGCAACTATGAGCGTGAGGCAAAGGAACACGAGGCCGACGAATGAGCGGCTACCTGATCGCCTTTGAGGGCGGGGAGGGGAGTGGAAAGTCCACCCAGGCTCGCCGCTTGGCCGCCCGGCTTGGGGCAAGCGCGCTCTTCACCTTCGAGCCGGGCGATTCGGTGCTGGGGGCGCAACTGCGTCAGTTGCTCCTTGATACTGAGGCTCTGGCGATCAGCGATCGGGCCGAGTCGCTGCTGATGGCGGCGGATCGCGCTCAGCACGTGGTGGAAGTGATCCGTCCGGCGATGGCGGCCGGCCGCACGGTCATCACCGATCGGTACGTCGGGTCGTCGGTGGCGTATCAGGGCTACGGCCGCCAACTTCCCGCCGGCGAGGTGGAGCGGCTTTCGCGCTGGGCTGCCGATGGGCTGTGGCCCGACCTCGTGTTCCTCCTTGAGGTCACGCCGTCGGTGGCCGAACAGCGGCTCGTTCGGGCTAAGGACCGGGTGGAGTCGGCGGGGGCTGCGTTCCATCAGCGGGTGCACGACGGCTTCTTGCGCCAGGCCATCGAAGATCCAGATCGTTGGGCGATCATCGACGGTACGCAGGATGAAGACCGCGTGGCCGAGCAGATTTGGCAGGTCATCAGCATCCGCTTTCCCGACCTGGTCTGAAGGTTGGGCACCGACCGGGTGCTGGCTGGCATGCTCTCGGAGTGACCGCGGCCGCTGAGATCGATGTGTGGGCCGATGTAGTGGGGCAGCCCCAGGCCGTGGCCCACCTGAGTGCGGCGGCGGAGGCCCCGGTGCACGCTTATCTGCTGGTGGGTCCATCGGGGTCGGGAAAACGGGTGGCGGCCCGGGCCTTCGCTGCGCTCCTGCTTTCCGCCGATTCCACGGGTGAGGAGGCCCACCGTCATGTGCAACTGGCGCTGGCCGAGAAGCACCCCGATCTGCACATTTTTGAGGCCACTACGGCCCAGGGGCGCATTGATGTGCCTACGGCTAAGGCCATCGTGGCTAAGGCGGCCCGCTCGCCCGCCGAGGGCAATCGCAAGGTTCTGGTGTTGGAGGACTTTCATCTGATCGACCGGTTTGGCGCCATCCTCCTGAAGTACGTGGAGGAGCCGCCGGCGTCCACGTTCTTCGTGATCCTGGCCGAGGATGTGCCCCCGGAGTTGGTAACGATTGCCTCGCGCTCGGTGCGGATTGATCTGGGTCCCGTGCCACTTGCCGCGGTGGTTGAGCGGCTCGTCGCCGAGGGCATTGCCCCCGATCAAGCCAGTGAGGTGGCCGCCGCCGCCGCCGGTGACCTCGATCGGGCCCGCCTGCTAGCGACCGACGCCCGTTTCGCCGTGCGGGCCGCGGCGCTCTCGGCGATGCCCGCTCGCCTCAACGGCACGGGTGCCCGGGCGGTGGAGATGGCCCTGGAGGTCAAGGGGTTGATCGACGATGCCCAACAGGTGATTGATCAGCGCCACGAGCAGGAAGCCGTCGAACTTCAGGAACGGATCGAGCGCTACGGGCAGCGGGGGAGCGGAAAGAAGGAGCTTGAGGATCGTCACAAGCGCGAGGTGCGGCGTCATCGCACGGCCGAGCTCCGTTTCGCCTTGGCCACCTTCGCCGGCGTGTATCGCGACGCGCTGGCGGTGGCCCGCCACGCCGACCAGGTGGTCGATGCCATTCACCGCATTGAGGAGGCTGCAAGGGCTCTGCACCGGTTCCCGAATGAGAGCCTCCTCCTGCAGGCACTATTCGCCCAACTGCCGGCAGTGGACCGGTAGCGCCTTGTTGGTGGGCCAGCGGCCTCGGGTAACCTGCCGGATCCCGCCCGGGTAGCTCAGTTGGTAGAGCAACGCACTCGTAATGCGTAGGTCAGGAGTTCGACTCTCCTCTCGGGCTCAAAGTAATCCCTGGTAGGGGCCGATTTCCGGCCAACGGCGCACGTGGCCTCTCGGTCGTCAGACCAGTAGCGGACCAGGAGGTACCCGCCGGGTCGCCCCCGAGCATGTTCTTTGATGGCCCGCTAGGGAGAGCGAAGGCGGTTTGCGATGCGTACCCGGTGAGCGCTGCGTGCTTCGCCTACGCCTTGCCG